>JAQWKF010000144.1 GCA_029247985.1 Flavobacteriaceae bacterium | reverse complement strand
TCGTGATGTTTGGTTTGACGAAACCGTGCAACGACTCAACGCTGACGAACGCGGACGATTGCTCGGTGCATTTAGAGGCGAGGACCGCCTACTCATAGTAACAAAATCAGGAAAAGTAAAAACGCAAATTCCAGATCTGGGTATGCATTTTCCACCCGATTTATTGGTCTTAGAAAAATGGGAGCCTAAAAAACCACTATCTGCCGTTTACTACGACGGCAGTAAGGACAAATACTTTGGAAAGCGTTTTTTGATTGAAGCAGCTGACAAAGAAGAAGTGTTTATTAAAGAAGGAAGCAAGAATGAATTGATTTGGTTCTCAGCAGATTGGCGCCCTGTATGTACTCTTCAGTTTACCAAGCCAAGAGGCGGGGAGGCCAAACCAGCACAACAAGTATCTTTCGAAGATTTTATAGTTCCAAAAGGAATCAAAGCAATGGGCAATCAGTTGACTACTGAAAAATTAAAGAGCATCGAAAGCAATGCGCCCTTGCCTTATTTGCCTGAACCTGAAATAGAAACCGCAGACATTGAAACGGTAGTTGAGGAAGTGCCGCCACCAACTGATGAAGACGAAGGTCAAATCACTTTAGACCTGTAACCCTAGCTTTTCTTCTTGCGGAAACGCATATTCAAGAACTCCACCACTAATGAAAAAGCAATAGCAAAGTAGAGATACCCTTTGGGGATATTTCCGATGTGTTGCCCCATAACTTGCATGTTGGCTAAATGTGCTCCTTCTGCAATGAGCATAAAGCCAATTAGAATAAGAAATGAAAGGGCTAAAATCTGCAAAGAGGGATGTTTGTGTACAAAACGCGTTACGGGATGTGCAAATATCATCATGGCCAATATGGAAATTACAACTGCAATAATCATAATCCAAAGCGCGCCGTCAATACCACTTGTCATGCCTACGGCAGTTAATATGGAATCTACAGAGAAAACAGCATCAATAAGTATAATTTGAAGCAGTATGCGCCCCATGGTGTTGGCTGCTTTATTGGCTACCGCTTTATCTTTTTCTCCTGCATGATCAATTTTTTCATGTATTTCCTTTGTGCTCTTGTAGAGTAAGAACAAACCACCGGCAAATAACACCAGTGCTTGCCCATTGATCTCAGCACTTATTTGGGAGGTATCAATCGAGAATAGACTGCTTTTCATGGCTATAACCCAAGTGATGGTAAAGAGTAAGATAATACGAAGTACCAGCGCAAGAATAAGTCCAATGTTGGTAGCTCGTGCTCGCTTTTCTTCGGGCAACTTGCCAACAACTATAGAGATGAATACAATATTATCAATTCCTAAGATGATTTCAAGGAATGTTAGTGTAAGCAGTGCCGACATGGCCTCTGGGGTGAAAAGAAAGTCCATCAGTTGCTTATTTTGGTTACGGTACCACGTTGTTTATTTTTGGTATCTCCAACCAGATTATACTCAAATGTATAAGTGTTTGAAGTAGTGGTCAAAATCTTCATATGTACAGATTTAGAGTCTTGATAGGAGAGGGGGCGTAGCTTTTTCACAATACACTCGCAGTCATTTAGCCAACGCACACTAGAGCTGTCTACTCGATTGAGGTAATAATCTACTTCGATGCTGTCGGTTCTGACAAACGTAGTCGTAAGCGTATCGCCAAGCACTATCGAGGTAAAACTGAATTCCCCTGTCTTAAATTCAGCGCAATTACGCTCAGGATTGAAACAAGAAATACAGAAAAGCAACAGGGTAGTGATAAAAACATTCCTCATGCTTCAAAAATATCAATTTTTATTGAGGTAGGTACTGGATGTACCGTCCTTATAGCACACAATTACGCGCTCAACATCTTTTGAGTTGGTTTTTGTATGACCTGTGTCCTCTAGAGATGTACTCCTAGAGATAGGGTTAGTATCTGTTGCTTCGGGTTCTTGGGAAGTTATAACCTTCTCTTCTTGAAACGTATCAGGGATTGGCGTGTTTTGAGAGTCAGTTCCTTTAAGCAGCCATTCTGAAGACACACTAGGGTAGGCGTGAAGTATTTTAAGAATAAAGTCTAAACTAGGCTTATTGCGTTCAGAAAGGATGTGCGAAATGGAAGATCGCTGCACACCAATAATGTCGGCGAAGGCGGCTGCGCTTAGCTCATTGTTGTGCATCAGTTGCTTTATTCGATCAACAATACTCATGGTTACAATTGTAAAATATTAAAACTAATCTAATGATATTATCAAATATATGAAATAACATAGACCTATAAAAACGAAAGTTTAACTTTATTTTTATCGCATAAAATACTTGTTTACAATACTTTATAAGATATTTAAAATTTATAAATTACTTTTGTAACAATTCGCCTCGTTATGCGCCATCTTTTGTTTACAACAATAAATTATACTTGTTTACAATTGGAAACTAATAAGCGTTTACATTTGCAAACATGAATTTATTTCTACAGCAACAGTCGGTGCTTAAAAGCCAACTTTTGAAAGGGCGTTACATAACGTATTCAAAAATTGAAGCTTTGCTCAGTGACTTTGATCTTGCCAAAGTAGGTACTAGCACAAAGGGACTGCCTATCAAGGCTATTACAATAGGGAACGGCCCTATCAAGATATTGATGTGGTCACAAATGCACGGAAATGAAGCTACAAGTACCAAAGGGATTATGGATGTGATGTATTTCCTTAAAGACAATGCTGCGTTTTTGGCTCCTTTTACCATACAGTTGATTCCTATGTTAAATCCAGATGGAGCAGCAGCTTACACCAGGGTTAATGCCAATGGCGTTGACTTAAACAGAGATGCTGAGCAACAGTCACAACCTGAAACCCATGCGCTTTTTGAGGTATACGATGCGTTTCAACCTGATTATTGCTTTAATCTTCATGATCAACGAACCCTTTTTGGTGTTAATGACGAGCCTTGTATGTTGTCGTATTTATCCCCAGCTGCTGATGTAGACAAATTGATAACCGAAGCCCGTAAACAAGCTATGGGGATCATTGGACATATGAACGAGAGCCTACTACAACACCTGCCCAATCAGGTAGGCCGATATGACGACACGTATAACCCTAACTGTGTTGGCGATTGTTTTCAGGCAAAAGGAACGCCGACAATATTGTTTGAATGTGGACAATCTGGGCAAGATTACGATAGGGAAGCAACACGAAAGTGGTTTTCTTTTTCAGTCATTGAGGCTTTGCATTGTATTGCAAACAAATCATTTAAACCTACAGTTTATAACAGCATTCCAGAAGTTAAAAAGTCTTATGTCGATGTTTTAATACACAATGTTCCTTATCAAAACACCAAAATAAGCGTCGCGATACAGTATGAAGAAAAATTAATTTCTGATAAGATATTCTTTGAGCCCACCCTACACAGCAAGGGTGACTTATCTGAGCTTAATGCTCACAAAATCATTGACTTAAACAAGTTCAAAGGCGTTAGTTTTGATGATTTAGATGACAGAGCGTTTATAAAAAAACTGTCAGAAATGTTAGATTTAACATATTATTCACATTAAATTATCGAATTAGCAACGTAATTTTCAATGTTTTTTTATTTTCTTTGCAAAAAGAATAATTATGTTGAAATTTAAACTAGACGAAATTGATCATCAAATACTTGATATTTTAATTGACAATATGCGTACACCTTTTACTGACATTGCCAAAAGACTGTTGATTTCTGCTGGTACAGTTCACGTACGTGTTCGAAAAATGGAAGAAGCTGGAATAATCAAAGGATCCTCGCTTACATTGGACTACAACAAAATGGGCTACTCGTTTATAGCCTACATAGGAATCTATCTCGAAAAAACACATCAAACGAAATACGTTCTTGAACGTTTGCACGAGATTCCCTTTGTAACGGTTGCTCACATTACTACAGGTAAGTTTAACATTTACTGTAAAGTCCGAGCAAAAACTACAGAGCACGCGAAAGAAATTATTTTTAAAATTGATGATATAGATGGTATCTTACGTACAGAAACCATGATTTCTCTTGAAGAGAGCATCAATGATAAAAAAAGATTGATGCACACTATTTTTAATGAACTTTAAAACTCACTTGTGAACCCACGCACAAAACTCGAACGTTACGAACAAAACGTTCTCTCCAAATTTAAATTATACGATAGTATATTTTCTACCTTACCTTATTCTAAAATAACGAATACGGCAACACTGTTACCCCTGTTTGCTGACTCATGCATTGAAGGCTATAAAAAGGGGTTAGATCCTAAGGCTATCGTTGAAGGTTTTTTTGAACGTTATTTTCCAGATTATTCTAAGAAAGCACAAATAGATCTCCTCTTTCGCTTTATTCAATTTATAGAGCGGCGCGTGGTGCTTTTTGATGCTGTTGAAGATGCTGCTTTTGCAAGGGTCAATAATATGAGTGGTGTGGGTACACTCCGTAACTTAAAAGAAGAAGCACAATCCAAACAAAAATCCAACGAGCTTAAAGCATTGCTGCAGGACATTAACGTGCGTCCAGTGCTCACAGCGCACCCCACACAGTTCTATCCTGGTGCTGTATTGGGGATTATTACAGATTTAGGCAAGTGCATACAAAAAAACGATTCACAAGAAATCAAACTTTTGTTGGCGCAATTGGGCAGAACACCCTTCTTTAAAAAGCAAAAACCAACACCTCTAGACGAGGCCCGTAGTTTGATATGGTACCTTTCGAATGTTTTTTATCCGGCAATAGGTGAAATTCAAGCCTATGTACAGCGTCATATCTTTAAAGATGAGCCCCTGACAGGTAAAACGGTTAAACTTGGTTTTTGGCCAGGTGGAGACCGTGATGGAAATCCATTTGTAACTACTGCAATTACTCGAAAAACAGCACAATTACTTCGAAGCAGTATCATTCGAAACTATTATAGAGACATTCGAAAATTGCGTAGAAGGTTAACTTTTGCAGGTGTAGAAGAGGCCGTTTTACAGGTTGAGAAAAAATTATATGACAGTATTTTTGCTTTGGAAAAAGCGCCTGCCATAAGTTTAGAAGATTTAAAAGCCAGTCTACAATCCATATTAGACAAAATTGAAGAAGACTATCACGGCTTATTTGCCAATGAATTGCGCGACTTTATTGCAAAGGTCAATGTCTTTGGCTATCACTTTGCCAGTTTAGACATCAGACAAGACTCTCGTGTACACCACGATGCGTTTTTAAGCCTTCTGAATCAAACAAATAAGACTGGTGTTACTGATGCGAGCTTTGATTATGTAAATGCAACTGAAGCCCAACGCATTGACTTCCTTACTTCTCTAACTGGTGATGTGGATCCCGATAGCTTTGAAGACGAAACAGTATGTAAAGCCCTTGGTTCTATTCGTGCGATGCGTGAAATCCAAGAAACCAATGGTGAGGCAGGTTGTAATCGTTATATCATCAGTAATAACCAAACTGCACAAAATATATTTGAGGTTTTTGCTATGATTCGTATGAGCGACTGGGAAGCACCTAATGTAGATGTTGTACCACTCTTTGAAACAATACCTGATTTAGAAGTAGCGGTCGCTGTCATGGATAAGGTATACGGAAACCCTGTATATCGTGAGCATTTGACTAGGCGGGGTGACAAACAAACCATCATGCTAGGTTTCTCAGACGGAACTAAAGACGGGGGCTACTTGATGGCCAACTGGAGTATTTTTAAAGCCAAAGAAGAGCTCACAGCTATTTCTAGGAAATATGGGATCAAAGTTGCCTTTTTTGACGGACGTGGCGGCCCACCAGCACGTGGTGGTGGTAATACCCACCAGTTCTATGCATCCATGGGCAATAGTGTTGAAGCAGATGAAATACAGCTTACCGTACAAGGACAAACGATCAGTTCTAATTTTGGTACTTTCGATACCTGTCGTTACAATTTAGAACAACTCCTAAGTTCTGGTATATCCAATCGATTGTTTGCCTCGGATTCATCCGTTTTAAATGAGGAAGACAGGAAAACCATGACGCAGCTAGCAGAAGTTAGCTACGAAACCTATAAAGACTTTAAGGCGCACCCCAAGTTTTTACCATACTTAGAGCACATGAGTACACTCCAATATTACGCCAAAACCAATATTGGATCACGCCCATCGAAGCGCAAATCAAGCAAGTCATTGGACTTCTCTGCACTCCGCGCCATACCTTTTGTGGGCAGTTGGAGCCAGCTCAAGCAAAATGTACCTGGATTTTTTGGTGTTGGTACTGCTTTGGAAAGCCTAGATAAGGCAGGAGAGTTTGATAAAGCAAAACAATTGTACAACAACAATGCATTCTTTAGAACCTTGATATCAAACTCTATGATGAGTTTACAAAAATCTTTTTTCAAATTAACAGCCTACATGGAAAACGATACTGAATACGGAGCTTTTTGGAAGTTGATTTACGAGGAATATCTACGTTCTAAGGACTATATTCTTAAACTAACGGAAATGGACAGCCTTATGCAGGACCAACCCGAAGGAAAGGCTTCTATTCACATTCGTGAGGAGATTGTACAACCCTTGTTGACCATACAGCAGTATGCTTTGTTGACGATTCAGCAAAGTAACCTTAGCGCCAAAGAGCGTGATGTAATGGAAAAAATGGTGACACGTTCGTTATTTGGAAATATCAATGCAAGTAGAAACTCTGCTTAGCGCTGATAGAACTCATAGGCTTCAAGGATGTGTTTTTCTGAAACCGATTGATTCCAAACAGGTTCGCCTATAGCTTTCAAAAGGACAAATAGCACATTGCCATTTTCATTTTTCTTGTCGTGCATTAGCATTTTGATTACTTCTGAAATCGTGTCTTTGTCAAAGGGCACTTTAGGATAAATAGCCAGAAAAACACGTTTGATTTCATCTGCTGATTCTAGTGGAAAACCTACTGCCTTAACAGAAAGAAAAGCTTCAAGTATCATACCAATTGCAATGGCCTCGCCGTGTAGCAATCTTGTTTTATCAGAAGCGGTTAAAAAGTGGGATTCTACAGCGTGACCTAGCGTATGACCAAAGTTCAAAATCTTACGTAATCCTTGCTCGTCAATATCCTCCGAAACCACCTTAGCCTTAACTCCAACAGAGTGGTGTATGTGGGGTAGTATTTCGGATTTGTTCAAAAAACGACTCAATGTTTCAAAGTAAGCTGGCTCTTGAATAAGTCCGTGTTTGAGCATTTCAGCATAGCCGCTTCGATATTCTGAATCGGGGAGGGTGTCTAAAAAACGGGTATCTACAAGAACCATTCTAGGTTCTTTTATAATACCCACTTGATTTTTGAGTGCGCCCAAATCAATTCCCGTTTTACCACCTACAGAGGCATCTACCATTGCAAGCAAAGATGTTGGAATGTTAATAAAATCAATACCTCGCTTAAAAGTACATGCGACAAATCCGCCTAAATCAGTAACCACACCGCCACCAATATTGATAAGCAAACTCCTTCTGTCAGCGCCCATTTCAGATAAGCTATCCCAAAGTGAAACGCAACTCTGAATGTGTTTGTTTTCTTCACCTGCTTGCATTTCAAGCGTCTTGTAATCGAATTTAATCTTCGAGTCTGCATGGGGCAGACAGTGTAAACTGGTGTTCGTGTCTGTCAATATAAAAATGGTGGAGTAGGCACTTGCATGAACACAGTGGTTGAGAGCTTCCCAGCAATCCGCTCCAAAAATAACTTCACTATTCGTTGTTTTGATAACCATATCCGATGGCGAAAATACTGCCTTTTTGGTTTATTTTCCTAATTTTGAAAAGTACTTGATGTTTTAAATGATTCGTAATTGTACAATACATTGCCTCAATATCCACACAAATCAACAAGAGAGTTAAAGGCTTCGCTGTTTTTGTTTCGCTTACTCTCAAGTCGATTTGTTGTGCGTACTTCATTGCACTTGTGGCGTTTTTTACAACATATTCGTTTCCCTATAAAACTCCTTATTGGTTTTACGGGGTATGGACAGTTTTGTGCAGGAAAAGATGTTGCTTCTTGTTTTGCAATTGCTGAAAAACTAGCGCACTACAAGGTGTTCAGTGTATTGGACTACGCCAACGAACATGCAAAATCAGCAGCTGATTATGATCATAATGCTGCAGTTGTATTGGAAACCATTGCAGCAGCCAAAAGAAATAGCGCTTACCCTTTTGCAGTAGTAAAGCCTAGTGCTATTGGTTCTTTTGAGCTTTATCATAAGAAAGGTCTTGGACATAAACTTAATGCTAACGAACAGCTTATTTGGACTACCATGCAACAGCGCTTTGAGCAACTGGCAAAAGCGGCGAAGCAAGCAGCTGTTGTGTTGATGATTGATGCGGAAGAAAGCTGGATACAAGATGGCGTAGATATGTTGGTGCTGCCCTTGCTTAGAAAATACAATAACCTTAAAGTTGTTGTTGTGTTAACCATTCAACTGTATTTAAAAGACCGAAACGACCTTTACAAGAGGCTTTTGAAGGATGCTGATGAAAAGGGGTATGTTTTGGGTGTAAAACTCGTTAGAGGGGCTTATATGGAAAAAGAACGCAGCAGGGCAGCGGCATTAAAAATAAGTTCTCCTGTATGTAATAACAAATATGAAACTGACAGTCAATACAAGGACGCCCTTGAGAATGCATTAAAAAATCTAAATAAACACTTCTGCATAGTGGCTACACACAATCAATCGGACATAAATTGGGTTGTTGAATATTGTTCGAGAACCAATATTTCACTAGGGAATCCCAACCTTTGGTTTAGTCAGCTTTATGGAATGCGAGACTATATTTCCTTCTCATTAGCAAAACAAAATGCGAATGTTTTCAAGTATGTGCCCTTTGGCCCTTTAGAACAAGCGGTGCCATATTTAATAAGACGTGCGTTAGAAAACAGTGCCATGAAATCTCAAACATTACAAGAATGTTTGATGTTAAAAAAAGAGCTTAAAAAACGTAAGCTTAACGGCTAAAGTAGGCCGTATCCGTACATTTTTTAATCGAAAACATATTGTCATCAATTTTCATAACATAAACATTGCAAGAGTCGACACCAATGTTGCTTTCGCTAAAATCTACCGTGGTTTTAGCAAACCATTGCAAGGTGTCTTGGATGGGGTAGAAATCTTTTTCAAATACCCAGGCTTTCTTTTGAATATCACTTTTAACCCTTGCAGAAGGGCTGTAATTACATTGAGTTCTTTTACCGTTAAAGAAGAAAAACAAAAAAATTAGACCAACTGAAAAGCCGCCTAAATAATACCCTAATCTTTTAATAAAGCTCATTTGAATGAAATGTTTCTTGTGTTGTCGTTTAAATACTTCAATGTTATGGTATGGTGCGGTTGAGCTATAAACGTCATGGCTATTTCCGGCCATTCAATAAAGCAATAATCTCCGTTATGCAAGTACTCATCAAATCCAAATTGCTGTAACTCATCAGAATTTTCTATGCGGTACAAATCCAAGTGAAAGGCTGAAGCATTTGCTAAGTTGAGTTCGTTTACTATTCCAAAAGTAGGGCTTGAAACTTCTTCATTACTCCCCAATTGTTTGGCTATAGCTTTCACGAGGGTTGTTTTACCTGCACCTAAATCTCCTTTGAGTAAAATAATGTTATGCTCAAACGCCCCAACGAGCAATTCAGCGATTGCGTCAATTTGATTTAAATCATACTCTTTTACCATCATGCAAAAGTAAACTACTTTGGAGAAAACACCGCAAAAGGAATACACATCTCTTCTAATGAAATGCCGCCGTGTTGATAGGTGTTCCGGAAATAGTTTACAAAATGATGGTAGCGGGTTGGATAAATTAGATAATAGTTTTCTTTAGCAAAAGCAAAAGAACTGCTCATGTTTATGGAGGGTAGACCAAAACTTTCAGGGTCAGAAACCATCATTACGTGCTTGTCATCTGTTTTAAGGCGTCGTCCAGTCTTATAGCGGATGTTAGTACTCGATTCACGGTCGCCAATAATTTTAGCAGGTTGTTCCACGTTAATGGTACCGTGATCTGTAGTAACTATAAGTTGATAGCCTTTTTGCTGAGCTATTTTAATGATGTCTAGTAACAGGCTGTTTTGGAACCAGCTTTTTGTGAGTGAACGATACGCCTTGTCAGAATTTGCCAATTCCTTAATTACTTCCATTTCTGTTTTTGCGTGTGAAATCATATCGACAAAATTGTAAACAAGTACCTGTAGACCATCTGCTGGGTTGGTCTTGAAGGTGTCTATAAACTTGCGCGCTTCATGTGGCTTGTTCACTTTGGTGTAGCCGTGTTTTAGGTTTAGCCCTAGGCGGTCCAATTGTGCACCCAAAAATTCACGCTCATGCATATTTTTACCTCCTTCATCAACATCATTTTTCCACCACTGGGGATATTTCGCTTCCATTTCATTTGGAAGCAAGCCAGCAAAAAAAGCATTTCGCGCATATTGTGTTGCAGTTGGAAGTATACTGAAATACGATGTCTCCATTTCTGTTTTATAGTAAGGCGCAATAATGGGGGATATGGAAATATATTGATCATATCGCAGGTTGTCAATCATCAGCAACAGCGTAGGTTTGTTGTTTAGTTTGGGTACGACCAACTTCTCAAACACTTGATTTGAGAAAAGCTTTTCTTTATCTTCATCAAAAAGTAAGTTGGCATAATGCTTCTCAACAAATCGCGAGAAAGCAATATTAGCTTCTGTTTTTTGATAAGTAAATATTTCTTTAAGCTCTGGAGAATCAATACTATCAATCTCCATTTCCCAGTACAGAATTTTTTGATAAACATCACTCCAAGTGCTGAGTGATTCTGCTTGCATTACTTCTGAGCTTAATTGCCGAAACGATTGTTGATAGCTAGCAATTGTTTTCTCAGCTACAAGTTTATTGGCATCCAAGTTCTTTTTCAAGGACAGTAAAATTTGATTTGGATTAACTGGCTTAATGAGGTAGTCGGCTATTTTAGCACCAATAGCTTCCTCCATGATATTCTCTTCTTCGCTTTTGGTAATCATGATGACGGGAAGTTGCGGATGATCTTGCTTAATTGCAGCCAGCACTTCAATTCCTGACATACCCGGCATATTCTCGTCCAATAAAACGATATTAAAACTAGTCTCTTTCATGAGAGACAAAGCGTCTTGACCGCTATGTGCCTTTGTAACATTATAGCCCTTTTGGCTGAGGAAAAGAATGTGCGCTTGTAGTAAATCTACCTCATCATCAATCCATAAAAGTTCAATCGGCTGCATATATGTATCTTTGTACGTAATTTTTTCTAAAGTGAAGTTCACTCAATACAACGACCCAATTTACGGTTTTATTACAATCCCAACTCCGTTTATTGGTAAACTTATCAATCATCCATATGTACAACGTTTACGTAGGATTAAACAGATGGGCTTGTCCTTTTTGGTATTTCCCTCTACAGAGCATACGCGTTTTCAACACGCATTAGGCGCCATGCATTTGGCTACTAAAGCAGTTGCAAGCCTTCGTAAGCAAGGAGTTGTGATAGCGGATAACGAGGCTGAAGCACTTTATGCGGCATTGCTCTTACACGACCTAGGACACGGTCCCTTTTCGCACGCACTTGAACATACCTTATTGCCTGACACAGCACACGAAAAAATGTCTTTAGCGCTTATGCAGGATATGAATGGTGAATTTGAGGGTAAGCTTGATTTAACGATTCAAATGTTTACAAATAGCTACCCACGTGGATTTTTTAATCAACTTATTTCTTCACATATTGACCTAGACAGATTGGACTATTTGAAGCGTGACAGCTTTTATTCTGGGGTAACAGAAGGTAACATCAATTCTGAACGTTTGATTACGATGATGACAGTTAAAGACGACATCTTGGTGTTCTTCACCAAGGCCATTCACTCCATTGAAAAGTTTTTGTTGGCACGACGCATGATGTATTGGTCGGTTTATTTGCACAAAACAAGCTTTGTTGCAGAAGAGTTGTTGATTCGATTTTTTAAGCGTTTTGACCAGTTGGATAAGGCAACCAAATCTTCTTTATCCACGGCTGCCTTGGCAGGTCTTGCGAACAATAAAGCAGCAGGTCTAGAAGACAAAATCCAACATTTTAGACATTTAGACGACAACGACGTTTGGGTTACACTTAAAGCGGCTAGCAACTGCGATGATTTCATTTTGGCCTCACTGGCAAACATGATCTTAAACCGTGATTTACTAAAGATCAAGATTGCTAACCAACCCTTTAGCGACAAGGATCTCCAGGACAAGCAACAGTCTTTTATGCAAAAACTAAGTTTGTCTGCAACTGAAATCGATTATTTTGTTTTTGCAGGAAGCCTGAGCACACAAGCTTATGATTTAGACGAACAACCTATTAAATTGTGTTCTCTCGATGGTACGTTAACTTCATTTGACGCTTCATCTGAAATCGCGCATTTTCCCATACTTACTAAAAAAGATTATAAGTACTTCTTAGCATTCCCAAAGTAAGACGGATATTTTTCGTAATTTTGCACCTATGAAATTTAATGCTACTCAAATAGCGGAACTGGTTTCAGGAACAGTTGATGGTAACCCTAAAGCAGAGGTTTCTAAGCTGTCTAAAATCGAAGAAGGAACAGAGGGGAGTTTGTCTTTTCTAGCCAATCCCAAATACACCTCTTTTTTATACAGTACAGCCGCCACCATTACGTTGGTTAGTGAAGACTTTGTGGCAGAAAAAGATTATAAAACAACACTTATTCGTGTAAGCGATCCGTATGAAGCCTTTTCAAAGCTGCTAAGTCATTACAATGAAATTAAGCATGTGCCTACACCTAGTGTCTCTGAACATGCATATATTTCCGATGATGCATCCTGTTCTGATGGGATAACTATCGGTAATTATGCACACATAGACGCACATACAACTCTTGGAAAAAACTGTGTAATTCATCCTCAAGTATTTATAGGTAAAAATGTTAGCATAGGCGACAACACCATTATTCATGTTGGTGCCCGTATTCTTGATGATTCCGTGATCGGTAGTAATTGTGTAATTCACAATAATGCTGTTATAGGCGCCGATGGTTTTGGCTGGGCTCCTAATGATACTGGTTCTTACGATAAAGTTCCACAAACCGGCAACGTAGTACTCGGTAATAACGTAGATGTAGGTGCTAACACCACTATTGACCGTGCGACACTCGGATCAACGCGTATTGGAGATGGTGTAAAGCTTGATAATCTTATTCAAATTGGGCATAATGTCGAAATTGGTGAACATACTGTTATTGCAGCGCAAACTGGCATTGCAGGTTCAACTAAAATTGGCACACATTGTCAAATAGGTGGGCAGGTAGGTATTAGCGGACATTTGACAATTGGAAACCGAGTTGGCATTCAAGCAAAGTCTGGTATTTTAAAAAGTATTAAAGACGGATCAAAAATCATGGGTTATCCAGCCTTTGATTACACAGCATTTAACAAGTCGTATGTACATTTTAGAAATTTGCATACACATATTACAGATTTGCAATCCCTAAAAAAGAAGCTTAACCATGACTAGACAAACAACAATCTCCAAGGCTGTTTCGTTAAACGGTGTTGGTATCCATACAGGAAGAAAAGTTAGACTTACATTCAAGCCAGCTCCTCCAAATCATGGATATGCATTTTCTCGTGTTGATCTTGAAGGAAGTCCGATAATAAAGGCCGATGCAAATTTGGTAGTTAACACAACCAGAGGCACAAACCTTGAAAAGAATGGGGTGAGCATCCAAACATCCGAACACGTTTTGGCTGCATTGGTAGGATTAGAAATAGACAACGTTTTAATTGAATTAAATGCCTCTGAACCACCCATTATGGATGGTTCTTCCATACATTTTGTTGAAGCCCTGTTAGAGGCTGGCATTGAAGAACAAGATGCGGAACGGTATGAATATATAGTTCGTGAAAACATCAATTTTATTGATGAAGAAACGGGTAGTGAAATAACCGTTATTCCAGCCGATGACTATCAAGTTACCACCATGGTCGACTTTGGCACCAAAGTCCTTGGAACGCAAAATGCAAATCTTAAAAACCTCAGTGATTTTAAGGAAGAGTTTGCCAATGCACGCACCTTTAGTTTTCTTCACGAAATAGAGTCGCTGCTTGAAAATGGGCTCATTAAAGGTGGAGACCTCAATAATGCCATTGTATATGTAGACAAAGAGCTTTCTGAGGAAACCATGAGCAAGCTTTGTAAAGCTTTTAACAGAAAAAGTATTTCTGTCAAACCCAACGGCATTTTAGATAACCTAACATTAAAATATCCCAACGAGGCTGCACGACATAAGTTGCTTGATGTAATTGGTGACTTAGCACTAGTGGGCTGTCGTATTCGAGGTAAGGTAATTGCTAACAAACCTGGTCACGGCACCAATACAAGTTTTGCAAAAAAACTTGCTAAAATCATTAAGCAAGAAAGACGAAATCGTGTTCCTGACTTTGATTTAAATGCTGAACCGTTAATGGATGTAAATGCCATAATGAAAGTATTACCTCACCGTCCTCCATTCTTGTTGGTAGATAAGATTTTGGAATTGAGCGATACGCATATTGTAGGAATGAAGAGCATCACAATGAACGAACCCTACTTTGCAGGTCACTTCCCGGGGCAACCTGTAATGCCAGGCGTGCTTCAGATAGAAGCCATGGCGCAAGCGGGTGGCGTATTGGTATTAAATACCGTACCAGACCCAGAAAACTACCTTACATTTTTTATGAAAATTGAAAATGCTAAATTCAAGAACCCTGTTGTTCCTGGAGATACCCTCATTTTCAAAATGGAATTATTATCGCCCATACGCAGGGGTATTTGCCACATGCAGGCTGTAGCGTATTCTAGAGGCAGGGTTACAACAGAGGCTGAAATGATGGCTCAAATTGTACAAAAAGATCAAGTCAAAGTATGAATCAACCATTAGCATACGTGCATTCAGATGCGAAAATTGCAAAGAATGTCGTAATAGAACCATTTACCACTATCGATAAAAACGTGGTGATTGGTGAGGGGACTTGGATAGGTCCAAACGTAACCATCATGGAAGGTGCGCGAATTGGAAAAAATTGTAATATTTTTCCTGGCTCTGTAATCAGTGCTGTGCCGCAAGACCTTAAGTTTAACGGCGAAAAAACAACGGCTGAAATTGGGGATAACACCACCATTAGGGAATGTGTAACCATCAATCGTGGCACAACTTCTAGAGCAAAGACAAAAATCGGAAAATACTGTCTGATTATGGCTTATTCTCACATCGCACACGACTGTATTGTTGGTGACCATTGTATTTTCTCAAACAACAGCACACTTGCTGGGCATATTTCTGTAGGCAGTCACGTTATTTTAGCTGGAATGACAGCCGTACACCAGTTTTGTTCCATTGGCGATCACGCCTTTGTAGCAGGTGGTTCGTTAGTACGTAAGGATATTCCACCTTTTGTAAAAGCAGCACGTGAACCACTTTCTTATGCGGGTGTTAATTCTGTTGGGTTAAGACGTAGGGGCTTTGATTCAGATAAAATCAGGGAAATTCAAAGCATTTACCGCATTCTCTACCAAAAGAATTTTAACAATACCCAAGCCACACAGATCATTGAAGCCGAAATGGAAGCATCGACAGAACGAGATGATATTTTACAGTTCATCAGACTATCACAACGCGGTATTATGAAAGGATATATTCAAAACTAACTATGGCATCAACTTCAGATATTCGAAAAGGTCTTTGTATTCATTACAACAATGATATTTATAAAATTATTGAGTTTTTACACGTCAAACCAGGCAAAGGCCCTGCTTTTGTACGCACAAAGCTCAAGAGCGTAACTTCAGGAAAAGTAATAGACAACACCTTTTCTGCTGGTCATAAAATTGAAGATGTTCGTGTGGAAACACGGAAATACCAGTTTTTATACGCAGTTGGTGATGTGTATCATTTTATGAACACGGAAGATTACAATCAAATTGAATTACAAGAAAGCATTCTTGATCAACCAAAGTTGATGAAAGAAGGAGAAATCGTAACGGTAATGACAAATACCGAAAACGACAGTCCACTTTCTGTTGATATGCCAGCCAGTGTAATTTTAGAAATCACGCACACGGAACCAGGTGTCAAGGGAAATACAGCAACTAACGCCACTAAACCCGCAACTGCCGAAACAGGTGCAAAAATCAATGTTCCATTATTTATTAATGAGGGAGACAAAATAAAAGTAGATACCGAGAAAGGCACCTACATTGAACGTGTAAAAGAATAACATGAGCGTACTAGTAACCAAAGATTCAAATATTATCGTACAAGGCTTTACAGGGAGTGAAGGCACTTTTCATGCAAGCCAAATGATTGCTTACGGCACCAATGTCCTAGGGGGTGTAACACCTGGAAAAGGCGGACAAACACACTTAGAAAAACCTGTTTTTAATACGGTTGCAGAAGCTGTCAAAGAAGTTAAGGCAGACACTTCCATCATTTTTGTGCCACCAGCCTTTGCTGCTGATGCCATTATGGAGGCTGCAGAAGCAGGAATAAAAGTTATCATCACCATTACTGAGGGAATTCCCGTAAATGATATGGCCAAAGCCATGGAATATGTCCGAGGTAAAGATTGCCGTGTGGTAGGTCCAAACTGCCCAGGAGTTATCTCGCCTGATGAAGCCAAAGTAGGGATAATGCCTGGCTTTGTCTTTAAAAAAGGAAATGTAGGTATCGTATCCAAATCGGGAACCCTGACCTATGAAGCTGCCGACCAAGTAGTTAAAGAAGGATATGGCATAACGACTGCAATTGGTATTGGTGGCGATCCCATTATTGGAACTACAACCAAAGATGCAGTCCAATTGCTTATGGAAGACGATGAAACCGAATGTATTGTTATGATTGGTGAGATAGGCGGACAGTTAGAAGCCGATGCTGCCAATTGGATCAAATCTCAAGGCAACCCAAAACCTGTAGTGGGTTTTATTGCTGGGGAAACAGCGCCTAAAGGTCGTACCATGGGACATGCTGGTGCAATAGTAGGAGGTGCAGAAGATACTGCCGAAGCCAAAAAAGCCATTATGAAAGCATGTGGCATACACGTAGTGGATTCGCCTGCAGCCATAGGAAAAACCGTAGCACAAGTTTTAGCATAATAGTATGGATTTAGTAAAAGGAAAAAATATCATCATTACAGGCGCTAGTAGGGGTATAGGTCGTGGTATAGCCTTGGCTTTTGCTAGGCAAGGGGCCAATGTGGCATTTACCTACAGTTCGTCTGAAGGACCAGCAAAGGAATTAGAAGCAGAACTTAGCGCATTTGGCGTTATGGCCAAAGCATTTAAATCAAACGCTGCCGACTTTGATGCTGCACAGCAACTTGTTTCTGATGTTTTGGAAATATTTGATTCTATAGACGTATTGATAAATAATGCAGGTATTACCAAAGACAACTTATTGATGCGCATTTCTGAAGAAGATTTTGACAACGTCATTGAAGTCAACTTAAAGTCTGTATTTAACATGACCAAGGCGGTACAGCGCACCATGCTCAAGCAACGACACGGAAGTTTAATTCACATGAGTTCTGTTGTTGGTGTTAAAGGAAATGCAGGTCAATCAAATTATGCAGCTTCAAAAGCGGGTATTATTGGTTTTTCAAAATCAATAGCGCTCGAATTGGGCTCAAGGAATATAAGATCAAATGTGATCGCACCCGGGTTTATTGAAACAGAAATGACCGATAAGCTCCCTGAAGATGTCGTTGCCCAATGGCGGGCGGGCATCCCATTAAAACGCGGCGGCTCGCCAGATGATGTAGCCAACGCTTGCCTATTTTTAGCCGCTGATTTATCTGCTTACATAACAGGACAGGTATTGCACGTAGATGGCGGT
>JAQWKF010000136.1 GCA_029247985.1 Flavobacteriaceae bacterium | reverse complement strand
CAAACCCATTCCCTTTATTTTCAGTTCTTCTTGTACGGTATATGGTGAAGCTACCGAGCTTCCCATTTCAGAAAGCTCGCCAGTGAAACCCGCCATGTCTCCTTATGGCAACACAAAGCAAGTGGGGGAAGAAATCTTGGTGGACACTGTCAAGGCACTTGAAGACTTTAGGGCAATTTCACTTCGGTACTTTAATCCAATTGGTGCGCATCCGTCGAATGCAATTGGAGAATTACCACTTGGAAAACCACAGAATTTAGTCCCTTTTATTACTCAAACTGCAGCAGGGCTTTATCCAAAACTTACCGTTTTCGGCAACGACTACCCTACTCCAGATGGCACCAACGTCAGAGATTATATACACGTAGTGGATTTGGCAGAGGCACACGTGGTAGCCTTAGAACGTATTTTAGCACGTAAAAGCACCGATGCCTATGAAGTGTTCAATTTGGGTACAGGTAAAGGAAGTAGTGTGTTAGAAGTAATTGAAAGTTTTGAGCGTGCATCAGGTCAAAAACTGACATATGAAATCGGAAAGAGACGTTCAGGAGATGTGATTGCGGCCTATGCAGATACCACAAAAGCCAATGAAGTCTTGGGGTGGAAAACCAAACGCAGCCTAGATGAAGCCGTAGCATCAGCTTGGGCTTGGGAAAAGAAAATTAGAGGGCTTTCGTAAACTACCTTGACTAAATTATCTGTTTTTTTTTGCCCTTACTATAATTTTTATAAACGTCTTATGTGCGTTTAAGACTGCAGCTATAAAAAAGGAGAACCCATTTCAGTGAATCAATTCTCCAATTACCTGACCGCGTCAGGATTATTTGTGACCCTACAAAATAGTACTTAAAAAATAATTCCATCCAAAAAACACGCAATCAAGCTTTGCATCTTTACTAGAAAAAGTATTCACGCATAAGTATTACGTCTAGGCGCTTGTGTGGGTTGCTCAGTTAAATAAATGACCTGGAACTGGGGTCGGACTAACTATTAAGTAGTACGCCCCAGAATTCAGGAAGTGGTGAGTGTGGATTAGTTTTTAATCAACTTATTTAACCACTATTTTTTTAAATAGAGTACTGTTACGGCTTTTTATTTGAACAACGTAAACACCACTATTTAAGTCTAAGCCAACCGATCCAGACATACTATCTACAACTTTGGTTTTAACATTTCTACCCAACAAATCAAAAATATGAATTGAATTTATAGAGACCGATGAATTGAATTTAAGAACATCATTTACAGGATTTGGATACATCTCAAAACTATTTTCCAAAATGTTATTTTGTATGCTCAACGTTTGTGTCTGAGCATTCCATGTAGTAGTTATAGATTTAGAGTCTGAAAGTTGTACGTATCTGTTTGTACCATTCGGATCTACTGCTATATACTCTGTACCAGTACTTATGCTAGAAAAGTCCTCTTGCTCAGCCCAATTATTGATGGTGAATTTAAACTGATACGTTTTTTCTGCTAATCCTGTCATAGTAACAGTCCAAGTGCCATCTCCGTTATTTGTTAAAGGATTACTTTCTCCACTCCAAGTATTGAATTCACCACTTGTATAAACAGTTTTTCCTGTCAAATCACCATAACCAGACATATCAACTGTTAGTGTTAAGTCATGAGGACCAGGATTTGATTCAGTCTCCGCACATGAATTCCATTTAGATGTTGGAACTGTGGTTGCCCCATTAACAATAATTGTTCTATTTGTATTCCCAGAATTAGTAGTAGTACAAACATCTCCTTTTGTGAATGCCTCTTGGTTAGCCCAATCTTTAGTTATGAATTTATATTCATAATAACCATCATTCAAAACTAATGTTCCTGTCCAAGTACCATCCCCATTATCTGAAAGAGCATTTGAATTACCACTCCATGCATTAAGAGATCCTGCAATATAAACACCATTAGAGGTGTCAATTCCAGATCCTGTCATATCAACAGTAAAAATAATGTTGTGTTGCGTATAGCCTAAAGTAGCAACTAAATAAAAAGTAATAAATAAAAAATTTCTCATAATTAATCATTTAAAAGTTAAACAAAATTCCCATAGCAATATCTTTTTTATATTATTCAACCAGCACTTTACACAGTCCAAGTTGTTGTGTTGCACTGTTTTTAAGTACCGCAAAATAAATGCCTTTTTGAGCTGGTGCTGAAATGGTTAACACCTTTCCACCTTTATGTTTTCCATTGGATACTTCTTGTCCCAAGGCATTGTATAACTTATAAGTATATACATCCTCGTTAGGAAGGTCAATTTCAATGCGTTCTTTTACTGGGTTTTGGCGTAAGCCTAATTGCAGCAGCTCTGGTTTGTGGTTGCTAAGCGTAGCCTGTTGATTACCGAAAATTTTAAATTCTCCTGGAGCTAATGTAACAGCCTGACCTAGAGAACTCACGCTTAGTGTGCTGTTGTCCATAAGGTTGTACCATGTGCCGGTGTATGGAAAATCGGAAGTAACGTTTTGGGTAGTTACGTCAAAATTGGCAAGGATGACCACATTCTTAAGCCCAGTAAGTGTTTCATTCCAAATATAGATGCGCTGCACAAGGATGTTAGTGCTCAAGGGGCTAATGCTTGAACTTCCTCTAAACACTTCATTGCTTTGTTTTATGTCGTTCATACGACTCCAATCGTCATAGATTTTTTTGCGCTGTGCGTCTGCAAGCCAATTGTTTGTCCATTGGGGTTGTGGTTTGGTATCCAAACGGCAATCATCGGTTGTTCCGTCCGTACACGTATTAAGGGACTGTTCCATGCCCAAATCACCAAAATGCCAAATCATCTTAGGCCCAGGAACTAAAAGACTCACAGCACCAATAGCCGACATACGGCTTAAGGCTGCCGTCAAATTCTTTACATTATGACCAGATTGTGTGGAATTTCCAAATTGTAGATTTTTATACATCAGACGTTCTTCGTCATGGCTTTCTGGGTAACCTACTAAGCGCTTGCCGTTAAAGCCACGACTTTCGGAGCGCATTCTACTAATATCAGGAGTAGGATTAGTGTTGTGTCCCATACTCAATTGATTATACGGCTCTGTCATTTTACCCCAAAGCATGATGCCCTTGCCTTCGTTAAGACGGTAGTCTGCCCATTCTTTTTCTTCAGTATCTCCACCCAAATGCTCAAAAATGACATAGTGATTTGCGTCTAACGACCACGAATAATCAGCATATTCTTTCAATACTGCCACACGATCAGCCTGGTAGCTACCCGTACAAGCCTCATCATTAGCGGTACAGTTTTGGGTAAATCCCTTGGTTAAATCCCAGCGAAAACCATCGATTTTATATTCTTCTATCCAATGCTTTATAATGCGTTTGGTAAAATTTTTCGTCATGGTAGACTGATGGTTGAAGTCGCTTCCAACATTATAGCTGTGTTTGGCTTCTTCGTTAAAATAGGGGTTTTCACTCGAGGGGTCACCCCAACCATTACCGTCTGGGTCGTCCATCCACATGCGTACGCCAGGGGCGCGCCCATAGGCGTGGTTTATAGCGAGATCTAAAATTACAGCAATTCCATTTTGATGGAAGGTATCAACCAGCTCTTTGAATTTTTCGGGAGTGCCATAAAATTTATCCAATGCCATATGGAAAGCTGTGTTATAGCCCCAGCTTTCGTTGCCTTCAAATTCCATAATGGGCATTAGTTGAATGGCATTGATATTTAGGTTCTTAAAATAGGACACCCTGTCAATAAGATCTTGAAAGGAACGGTTGGCATCAAAGTCACGAATAAGCGCCTCATAAATGACTAAATCTTCTTTAACGGGCTTTTGGAAATTAGGTACTTGCCAATTGTAGGCGGTTTGCCCAGTTTGCAAAACGGTTACTTCACGTTCTTGTCCTGTGGGATAAACGGGTAAATTGGGATATGAACTATTAGTAATGTAAGGGTCGTCAAAAGGCGATAAGACCAATGTGGAATAAGGGTCGGCGGTTTTAACAATGGCAGGACTATTGGATATGGGAGTAATGTCATAAACCCAGTATTGATAGTGATAAATTTGACCAGAGTTGAGACCAGTAAGTTCCAACCAAAACAAATTAGAGGTTGGATCTTTTTTCATTAGGTATGCGCTACTCGTAGTGTAGTTGTTAAAACTACCTGCTACATACACATAGTCTTTGTGCGGTGCGTTAAGTACTAGTGTGGCTTTTGAAGAATCTGAATGATAGTTTATACCTTCTTGAAGCCCTGCAGGAATGGCTTGTTCCGTTACTGTTGGGGCAACTTCAACAGCTATTTCTATTTCAGCGCTTTCATTGGTTTTTCCAGACCATACATCATCGGTTCCAATAATTTTAAGCGTGCCGTTTTGAGTTACGTTTAAATCGAAAGAATAGGTAGTAAACCCCATACCGCTCGAGATTTGAATGTTGTTGTAATACGCTACAAAACTTGCAGGAACAGGTGACCCACTTGATTTTAGTTCCACATCGATTTCAGTATTGGTATTAGGCTCAACAACTAAAGGAAAATTGGTATGCGATAAAATGTTAATTGCAACTTTTCCAACATCAAAGAGTATGTCGTTGGTTTTTTTATCCCCAGTTCCATCTTTAGCTTTAATTAAAACACCTGCCTTTGTGATATTCGTGTCTCCATAAAAGGTCGCGGGAACCATAGTGAACGAATAGGTACCGTCACCATTGTTGGTTAGTTTTTGCCCTTCTGATGAACTTTCCCAAGTACCATTATTTGGAGCATCGCTTTCTGCAGTTGAGCTTCCATTTTTGAAGTACCATGACCAAAGGTATAAATCAGTAACGCCCCAGGTTGAAGGGTTTATGCCACTAAAGGTTAGTGTAATGCTATCGTCCTCATTAAACTTTTCAGGCGAAATTGTTAACGATGCCGTTTGCTGTTGAGCCACACTAAAAATGGTAAAACATAAAAAAACAAGAAGAGTAAAATTTCGTTTCATAAAGAAAAAAACTCCTAGTCCATTATAAATCTAACAATCTAGGAGTTTTACATATTTTGGTTATTAAATTATTATAATTTAGTAACAGTTAAAGTGTATTTCCTAGCAGTAGAAACATCTAATGTAACACGATGCATTCCTGTGTCACCTGAATGAGTAAAATTCCCGTCTTTTGTATCAAGCAAGCCATCACCATCAGAATCTGGACCCATTTGCAATGGAAAGTCAAGACCCCAATCATCATTTGCTCTGATTTTATATTCTTTTCCGCTAGTTAAATTGATATCAAGACTCATGACATTGTTGGTAGCATCATAGGTCATTTTTGTGTCGCTGCTCCATCCCGTCGGTGTGGCCTCTCCTATTACACCAAAATTAACAAGTGTGGTGGAGTATGTACCTAAGCCTGTCTCTACTTGTAAATAATAAAGCCCATCTGTACTAACTTCGACATTTTTTTCATCAGCTTCATCAAGTATACCATTTGCTTCAGTCTTAGATTGTCCCCAATCTGTGTTGCCCCAATCATAAACGCCATCATCGTCTGCTTCAACAAATTTGAACTCTCCAGCAGTCATGTGAATAAAGCCTTCAAAATCTGTTTTTCCAGACTCACTGGCAGCTAGTAAAGGAGCATCTCCAGGAGACCATCCTTGATAGGCTCCAGCAACGGCAAGCATAGGTATGGATTCATCTTGGCTAACCACCTCAACCATTGTAATGGTGATTTCTTTCACTTCAGAAACGGTACTAAATCCATTTGAATTTGTAGGGTCGCCAACACTAGCCGTTACACGCAAGTATGCTGTTCCAGAGGCTTCTTTTCCTGATGTTGGGTCGCCATTTAAATCTAAAGCAGTAGCCACCTTAAGTAAAGATTCAACGGAAACTGCATAGTTAGTTGCATTCAAATTATCAGCTACAAAATACCCCACATCAGTGGTGTTAAATTCATTGGTATTAGAGCCTTCTACTTTAAAATTAACAGCAGTCGTGCCACCAAATGATGGTGTGTTCCAAAGCAATCGCTCAGCAATGTTGTCTTTCGTTTGAGGAGATAATAGATATTCTCCTAAAAATGTATTGGTAAATCCAACTGTTTCACTTGGTTCTTGAACTGTAAACAGCGGACCGTCATCTTCATTTTCACATCCAACGGCTACAAAAAGTATAGCAGCTGGCAGAATGATTTTTGTTAAAAGGGTTTTAAATCTAGTTTTCATTTTTTTATTGTTTTAGTATCCAGGATTTTGAGTTAGGTTAGGGTTAGCTTCTAATGAGCGTTGTGGAATTGGAAATAGATTATAATCTTCGGGAATAGATGCTCCACTTATATTATTTCCTTTCCATGGCCAGGTATAGCTTCCACCAGTAAATTTACCATTTCGAATGAGGTCTGAGCGGCGTACTCCTTCAAAGTTGAGTTCACGTGCACGCTCATCCAAAATAAAATCTGCCGTAAGTTCACTAGCCGTAATGGAAGCAGCTCCAGCACGAGTACGCACATCATTAACGTATTGCAACGCTGAGGCTGCAGATCCGCCTCCTCCATGTACGTGTGCTTCTGCATACATCAAGTATGCATCTGCCAAACGGAATAGCGGAAAGTCTGTACTAGAAAAACTAGTGTTTGTCCCTGATGGGTTGTTAAATGCTTTATTTCTAAACTTGATTGAAGGCAAGCCATTTGTCCATTCTTTATAGTCATCCATTTCATAACTATGCCCTGCAGTCCAAAACAAGTGTGCGCGGGTGTCGGATGATGCAGCCAAACCAGCAGCATCGCTAGCAAAAAGGCCATACCATCCTTTAGAGGCACGGTGACCTCCCCAGCCATCAGTAGCACCATAGTCCGAAAGCGTCATGGTGTCGCCCGAAAGACTCCCATTAACAATATATGTCGTATTTCCATAACTCTGGCTTACGTCTGCATCTGCAATAAGAGGAAATATTATTTCTGGAGAAGTGTGGTTATCTCCCGAAAAGTTTTGTAAATAATCAGATGCAAGTGAATGCCCGCTTGCTGTGACTACTTTTTCGGCATAACTGAGCGCTTTATCAAATTGTGCTGTACCTGTATACACCTCGGCATTCAAATACAAACGCGCCAACAAAAACTGTGCTGCGGCTTTATCTGCTCTACCGTATGAGTTTGTATCAGATAATAAGCCCTCAACAGCGAGAAGTTCACTTTCCACATAATTGAACAGGTCTATTCGTGATACTTCGGGTAGTGGTGTAGACTGACCAAAGTTTTCTTCAGTAGCCAATACGCCTTTTCCAAAGCAATCTATCAAATAGTAGTAGGCCAGCGCACGCAAAAAACGCACTTCGCCTTCTATTTGAGATTTATTAGCTACCTCAATACCTCCCATCACATTGATGAGGTTGTTGGCCTGTGGAATGGTATAATAAATTCGGTTATACATATAACGAAAAAATTTATTGTTTTCGTCCCAATTAGACGTAGTCGTTAATTGGTCTAAGCCATCATCGCCCCAGCGGTTTTTAAGTCCGTCAGCAGTAAAGTCTTGCAGGTTTACGATCCCACGTAAAAATGGCGATTCCCCTGGATCATCATCAATATCAGAAGAACCTGGACCATCAGCACCCGAAAGGGCAAACGATCCGTAAAGACGCGAGAGAATACCATTTACAGCATTGGGATCTTGCTTTAACAATTCCTCCAATGTCAGGTCAATTTCTGGTTTGGTATCTAAGTCATCAACACAGCTAACCGCTAGTGTTGCAACAAAAAATAAGAATAGTATTTTTTTCATGTTTATCTTAATTAAAAGTCAAAGTTTAGTCCTAGTGTAAACACACGTGGTCGTGGATAGAAGTTGTTGTCTATACCCCCAAAGTTTTCTGGGTCTTGACCAGAATATTTAGTTATAAGAAATGCATTGTTTACCGTTAGAGAGGCTTGTATTTGTGCACCATTAGTTAAAGGTTCAAATGCATAGCCAAGCGTTATATTTTCACAACGTATAAAACTTGCATCCTCTAAGAAATAATCAGAGAAAGGTACGTTTCCATTACGATCATAAATCAATGGATTTGCAGCTCCACTGTAAAAATCCAGTACATTGCTTAATGCGTTGGTGTTTACAGGTACAGGACGCTGAATATATCCAGATGTTAGTCTTCTGGCGTTATAGATTTGCCCACCATATTGTCCTCTGAAACTTGAACTTAAGGATATTTGCTTGTAGCTGAAGTTAAAGCCAAAACCGAATGTATAATTGGGACGCATAGGGCGCAGATAACGATCATCATTTGTGATTTTACCGTCCTGATTTAAGTCTGCAAAAGAATTATATACTGGTTCTCCTGCCTCGTTATACATTTGGCGAAATACCCACGCAGCACCAGCCTGTTGGTTTAACGCATGACGTAGCAAAAAGGTTCCAGTGCCAATTGGCAACCCACCTCCTGCGCCTACTTGCTGAATGCCATTAAGGTCTGTTATAGTTGTTTTTGCATAAGCACCATTGGCAAATATGTTTAGTAAAGTATTTTCGTTATCTACGGCTTGAACATCAACGCTTAGTTCAAAACCTTCACTTTCTGTGCTACCAATATTATCAATGAAACTACTTGCAGGAGCTTGTCCTGGAGGTACAGGAGCATTTGCTAATAGATCGTTAGTGTCTCGCTTAAAGACATCAAACGAACCCGATAAAACTCCATTAAACATTCCAAAATCAATCCCGGCATTTAGCGTTGTTGTTTTTTCCCAAGTTAGATTTGGGTTAAACATTAACGCGTTGTACAAGTTTTCTCCAGGAAGGTATTTACTAGTAGCTGAACCAATTTGGAAAAAAGGATAAGAAGGATAATATCCTACAGCTCCCGAAATATTGGATTGCCCAGTTTCTCCCCAGCCAGCTCTTAATTTCAAATTATCAAATACATCTAGGTTTTCAATAAATGCTTCATCGCTTAGACGCCAAGCTACCGCAGCCGCAGGGAAAACACCCCAACGATTGTCTTTGGCAAACAACGAAGACGCATCTGCCCTAACAGATAAGGTCACCAAATATTTGCCAGCTATATTCAAATTAGTACGCCCAAAGAACGACTGTAGATTTAAATCACTATAGTAACGGTTTGTTGGGTTGTCAGGGTTTTCAAGAACCTCTCTCGCACCCGTAGTTTCGTTATATTGATACAGCTCTTTGGTTCCTTCATTCTGAAAGTTCTGATACGAATAGCCTGCCTGAGCATCAAACGATTGCAACAAACCGTCAAAGTCCTTGGCATATGCCAAATAGCCTTCTAGGGTTTTGTTTGTTATGTTTTGCTCTTCGCGATAATTTTCACCTGAGTTAAAACGACCAACCTTGTAAGTAGCAATCGAATTTTGGCTAAAAGTTTCACGGATATTCGCACTTGACTTTTCTAAACCAAGATTTAGCACAGCACGCAATCCATCTACAAATGGAAGTGTATAATCCAATTCTACATTGGTCAAAATGCGCAATAATTTCTCAGGTCGTTGGCGTTGCATCAGCATCGCAACAGGGTTCCAAGTACCGTCTAAAACCGTTTGCCCTCCATCTACTCGTGTGCCTTGATAATAACCTCCAAAAGCACTGTTATCATCATAAATAGGCTTGGTGGGGTCCATGCTGACAATATTGCCCAAAACACCCCCTTCATCAATGGCATTTTTATCTACATAAAATGCTTTAGCATTAAAATCTACTTTTAGCTCATCATCAAAAAACGAAGGGTTTATTCTAAAGGTAGTGCTTAAACGCTCGTAATCGTTGGTTTTAACCAATCCTTCAGTATCGGTGTGTCCTAGAGAAAACCTATATGGTGTTTTCTCTTCTAAGCTACCTGCCACTGAAAAGTTTACTATTGAACTAAATGACTCACGAAAAACAGCATCCTGCCAATCCGTATTGTACATCTCACCATTAACGCCCAAAAGGTTTGCATGTGTAGGGTGATATTCATTGATAAAACGCTCAAAGGTTGGACCGTCCATCAAGTTGAGTTTTTCACTGACCTCGCTTACAGAAGCAGACATGCTGAGGTTGTATTTAGGTTTACCTAATGTTCCTTTTTTGGTTGTTATTAGGATTACTCCGTTGGAGGCACGTGAACCGTAAATTGCCGTAGCAGAAGCATCTTTCAGAACAGAGAAACTGGCTATATCGTTTGGATTGATTAGCGATAATGGGTTTCCTACACCTGCTGGAGTAACGACGTCTAGTGGTACTCCATCAATAACAATCAAGGGGCTGTTTTCAGCTGAAAGGGAGGCTCCACCACGAATTCTAATATTAGGAGCCGCATCGGGGGCTCCACCACTATTAGTAATTACGACACCCGCAACTTTCCCTGTCAATAATTGATCGGACGAAACAATGGCGCCTTGGTTAAAGTCCTCTGCTGTAATACTTGCCACTGAACCCGTAGCATCCTTTACTGTTGTGGTACCATATCCAATGACTATCACTTCGTCAAGCTCAGAAGCAGATTCGGCAAGGGTTACATTGAGGGTTGCGCCAGTAACGGCAAGCGCTTGTGTTTCAAACCCTAACGATGAAAACACCAATACGCTACCATTGGCAGCGGAAATGGAAAAGTTTCCGTCAAAGTCGGTTGAAACCCCATTAGTAGTTCCCTGAACTACCACACTAACTGCAGGAAGTGGACTTCCCGAACTATCCGTGACAACTCCGCTTACTGTTTGCTGAGCATACAGCCCGAAGGAGGCTAAAAACAGCAAACAAGCTAAAGCATTTTGGACTTGTTTTTTCATGAGTTTAATTTTTAGTTAATAATTGTTTTTAAGGCATAACCCTACTAATCTAAAAACACATACTTAGAAATTACAACGTGTTATTTCTTTAAATTATTAGGGTTAAAGGTTGGTTTAACACACTTCTTCACTGACGAAATTATGTAAAGTTTGTGTTAAATTAAAGCTTTTAAGTTAATCAAAATCAACTACAACGTTTTAGTTAGTCACGAAAACGTTGTAGTGTTAATAACTTTTATATTGGTATTTTTATAGTCATTAAATTATAATATCCGTAATTTACAGCCTCTAAAAAAGTGAATTTTGAAAAAAAAGATAACGATAAAGCAATTAGCTGCCGAGCTAGGTGTATCGGTTTCAACCGTTTCTAAGTCGTTAAATAACAGTACAGAAATTAGTCAGGAAACACGTGAAAAGGTACAAGCTTTTGCCAAGTTTTATAACTACCGCCCCAATAATATTGCTTTGAGTTTAAAGAACAAAAAGACAAAGACCATCGGCGTTATAATTCCTGAAGTTGTTCACCATTTTTTTGCTATGGTGGTACGTGGTGTAGAGCAAGTAGCTGTCAAAAGAGGATACAATGTACTCATCTCACTATCCAACGAATCTTTTGAGAAAGAAGTTATCAATATGGAAACTTTTGCTGATAGCCTTATAGGTGGTTTTATCATTTCGCCATCAAAAGAAACGCTAAAAAAACAAGACTACCACCACATTCACCAAACCATTGAAGAAGGAATGCCGGTAGTGCTTTTTGATAGGACCGTACCAGAAATAAATTGTGACAAAGTGATTGTTAATGATTCTCAAGTTGCCCAATTGGCTACGCAACACTTGCTAGATAAAAACAAAAAAAACATCTTACTACTCACAACAGAAGACTATATAAGTGTTGGTAGACTTCGAACCCAAGGCTATATCAAAGCGCTCAAACTCGCAGGTATTCCTCTCGAAAACAGACTGATTATAAAAACAGAAGATTCCAAACGATCAGATATCATCCTACCAGCCCTGGAAAGCGAACTGAAAACAGCGCTTAAGGAAAATCCTGAAATTGATGCCATTTTAGCTGTAAATGAGATTTATGCCGCAGCTGCTATGCGTGTTATACGCGAACTTGAATTAAACATTCCAGAAGATATTGCGTTGATCTGTTTTACGGACGGTGTCATTTCAAAATACGCAACACCACCATTGACAACAGTAAATCAACACGGCACACAGATAGGAATTGAAGCAGCTAATTTATTGATAGACAGACTTGAACAAAAAGACATATCTGAGCCCTCCATAACTAAAGTGGTAGCTTGTGAAATTGTTGAGCGTTTTTCAACATAAATTTTTATATTAGCCCCGTCAAAACAAACACACTTCTTCAAATTTTGTTTTGATAAGCATTGCTTATCATAATTTTTAAATCAAAAATTATGAAGAAGCCTCTCTTGAAGTTCTGGGATATCTGGAACATGAGCTTTGGTTTTTTAGGAATTCAATTTGGATTTGCCCTTCAGGGTGGGTTTATGTCGCGTATTTTCCAGACATTAGGTGCTGCAAAAGACGACATACCGCTATTGTGGATAGCAGCTCCATTAACAGGTCTCATTGTACAACCCATAGTGGGCTACTTAAGTGACCACACGTGGCATCCACGTTGGGGAAGAAGAAGACCTTTTTTCCTTATTGGAGCGGTATTGAGTTCTTTTACGCTCTTCTTTGTGCCGCACTCCCCCGTTCTTTGGGTTGCTGTGGGCTGTTTATGGATTTTAGATGCTTCTATTAATATTAGCATGGAGCCTTTTAGAGCGTTGGTTGCTGATAAATTACCAGACCAGCAACGTTCATACGGGTTTATAGTACAAACCCTTATTATTGGGATTGGTACTTGGATAGCAAGTAACCTGCCATGGTTGGTTTCCCAGCTGGGCGCTAGCGATGCAGCTGCTCCGGGTGTTATTCCTATGAGTGTTAAAGTAGCTTTTTCAATAGGTGCCTTTGTCTTTCTTGCAAGCATACTTTATACTGTATTAACTACAAAAGAATATCCGCCAGAAGATGTAGAAGCCTTTAAAAAGAAAAAAGATGAAGGCAACTTGTTTGCTGAGGTTTTTGATTACATCTGCAATATGCCCAAAACCATGATTAAACTTGGCGTGGTCCAGTTTTTCAGTTGGTTTGCGTTTTTTGCCATGTGGAGTTTGGCTAATCCAGCCCTTACGGAACACGTTTACCAAGCCCCTGCTCCAATTGAAGCTAGCTTTGACTTTACAAACCCAAGCGAAGATGCCGCATTTCAAACTCAAAACACAGCTTTTCAAAAGGCGTCTAACCTTGTTGGTTCCAATATGGGTACCTACGGGCTATCGTCTATGGCTTTTGCACTACTGCTTAGTTTTTATACATCGCGTCGGACCATAAACAGGAAACTGATTCATATGTTTTCGCTGTTTATAGGAGGGTTCGGGTTTATTGCTATGTATCTTTTTCCCGCACCAGAATTGCTTAAATTTTGGTTTATCTGTGTGGGTGTTGCATGGGGAAGTATTTTGTCCATGCCATACGCCATGCTATCAAGTGTGGTAGATCCTGAAAAAATGGGAATTAGTATGGGGGTCTTTAATATGTTTATAGTACTCCCGCAAATTGTAGCTGCCTTAAACGGAGTCAACTTTGCTGCGAGCCTCATGGGTGAAGAGTCTATTTTTGCGCTAGTAGCAGCAGGTATTTCACTAATCGTTTCTGGACTTTGTAATTTATTGATCACCGATAAAAATGCCATTAGATATCATGCGTAAAATTCAAGCTGTCATATTTGATTTAGATGGTGTAATTGTGGACACTGCACAATTCCATTTTATTGCGTGGAAAGAGTTAGCCGCCGAGTGGAACTACACGCTAACTCCAGAAGACAACGAAAAGCTCAAGGGGGTTAGTCGAATGGATTCTTTAAACAAGATAGCCCAATGGGCAAATGTTCAAACAAAACCAGAACAATTGCTGGATATTGCCCACCGAAAAAATGAAATCTATTTGCGTTTTTGCAACCAATTGACCCCACAACATGTTTTACCTGGAATTTCGACCTTAATAAATACACTAAAAGCTAATGGTGTGTTTATCTCCTTAGGATCTGCCAGTAAAAATGCACGTTTTGTGCTTGACAAACTCGGGCTATTGGATGTTTTTGATGTCGTTGTAGACGGAAATGATGTTTCAAAATCAAAACCCAATCCCGAAGTTTTTTTAAAGGCTGCACAGCGTATGGGTGTATCGCCAGAGCATTGCGTAGTTTTAGAAGATGCTCCAGCTGGTATAGAAGCTGCTTTAGCTGCCAATATGAAAGTAATTGGACTGGGCGATGCCATTGAACTTCAAAAAGCCCACTTGGTACTGGAAAACACAATAAACCTATCGTTAGTACAATTAAATCAAATTAAAATTAAGGGAGTAGCATGAGAGTAAATAACATTGTCGCAGAACCATGGAAAATCGTAGAAAACTCGTTTGACATAGATCATGTTGAATCGGCAGAGAGTATTTTTAGTCTCGGTAACGGAGCAATGGGGCAGCGCGCAAATTTTGAAGAGCAATATAGCGGCAGTACATTTCAAGGTAGCTATGTTGCAGGCGTTTATTATCCTGATAAAACTAAAGTAGGTTGGTGGAAAAATGGTTATCCAGAGTATTTTGCCAAGGTCCTTAATGCGCCCAATTGGATAGGGATTGACGTACATTGTAACAACGTTGCAGTAGACCTTAATACAGCTACAATACATGACTTTAGCAGAACACTTGATATGCAAAGCGGCGTGTATTCACGAGAAGTCACCTTGACAACCTCAGAGGGCACAAAACTAACAATCAAGGCGGTACGCTTTTTGGCACTTTTTCAAGAAGAATTGGGGTGCATCAAATATACTGTCACGCTTCATGATCAAGCCGCTGAAATAACAGTTAGCCCTTATATTGATGGACATATAAAAAACAAAGACAGTAATTGGGACGATCCCTTTTGGGAATTGAGAGATCAACAATGTGACACCAATTTTGCTATGCTGCATTCGAGGACCCTGAAGTCAGCATTTGATGTTGTTACGTATCAGGCAGTGTCTTTTAGCATTGATGGAGTCCCAACAAAAAACTATAACTGCCATCAAAATGAAGGCTATACTTCATTTGTTTTACAAACGAAATTGATGCCAAATCAAGAATTGGTTGTTGAAAAAATGGGTGGTTATTGCTCTTCGCTTCAGCAGCCTGTAGATAGCTTATCAAGTCATGTTCAAAAAATTGGTTTAGACGCCTTGGACAAAGGATTTGATGCCCTACTTGAAGTACAAAAAATCTCTTGGGAGGATGTTTGGAAAACGGCAGATATTACCATTGAGGGGGATATAAAAGCCCAGCAAGGGATACGGTTTAATATTTTTCAGCTAAACCAAACCTATACAGGTAATAACCCCAAACTGAATATTGGACCAAAAGGATTCACCGGCGAAAAGTATGGTGGAAGCACATACTGGGATACAGAAGCGTATTGTTTCCCGTTTTACATGGCTACAAAAAACGAATCCGTAGCTGAAAACTTATTGTATTACAGGTACAAGCACTTGGAAAAGGCCATTGAAAATGCTGGCAAATTAGGATTTAATACAGGCGCAGCCTTATATCCAATGGTAACGATGAATGGCGAAGAATGTCATAATGAATGGGAAATTACATTTGAAGAAAT
>JAQWKF010000134.1 GCA_029247985.1 Flavobacteriaceae bacterium | reverse complement strand
GTTGTGTACCCGCGTACCTTTAACAATAATCGCATCTTTCATAGCCAAGTCAAGCTTCGAATATAATTGATTTTAGTCAAGTTTTTTAGTGAAGTGCTTCTTTTTTAAAGGATTCACAATGGCCCAAGAGTTCGGGATAATATTTTAAAAATTGTGCTTGGAAAAAAGGGTAGTGCTCTTCAAGGGTTTTGGCAGCTGTTTTTAAGGGGTGTAAACCCGAGCGATTTGCCATTTTAGTAAGAATAATATCAATGCCTGCTATACTACTGTATTCCAGCAGCCAGTTTTGTGCTTTCATTCCTCTAAGATAGCCTTGTGCAGATACGGGCATTACGTCCGAATGTTGTTGTAGTAAAACGGTTATCTCACTGTTGAATAACGCTAAAGATTGTCTGTGAAATGTTTCAAAATGAAGTGCTAAGAAGTGATCGTAATAGATGTCAACCAGTATTCTGCTTATGTGCCGATATTCATTAAAAAGCGTTTCTCTAATGGCTATAGATGCTGGATGTGTATCCGTAAAAGTATCAATGCTCCGATGCATTTCAACTCCCAATTGAACTTCTTTTGTGAATGTATCCAAGTTCTTATTTCGTATATGGTCTCCAATAAAATTACCCACAACTAAGCCAGTTGCTGGATAGGATAAGGCCAAGTGCGCTAAATAATTCATATGCGTCGGTATGCGTATATTTGACAAAACAAAAGTATGACTTTAATTGCGTCTGTTTCGGGTATTCGTGGTACCATTGGTGGCGAAATCAATGACAATCTTACCCCTGTTGATGTGGTTGCGTTTGCAGCAGCTTACGGTAGTTGGATCAAAACCAAACATCAGATAGCCACAGTAGTTGTAGGCCGTGATGCGCGCATCTCGGGGCCAATGGTTCAGGCGTTGGTACAGCAGACCCTAGTTAGCCTTGGCATTGATGTGATTGATGTGGGGCTTTCTACGACTCCCACCGTTGAAATGGAGGTAGTTCGTAAACAAGCACAGGGGGGCATTATCATTACTGCCAGTCACAACCCCAAGCAATGGAATGCGTTAAAATTGCTAAACAACAAAGGTGAATTTATCAGTGCTGAAGACGGAGCTGAACTGATGCAATATGTTAGCGATCAGTCGTATGCGTTTGTTGGTGTAGAAGAACTAGGAAAAATCAGTGTAGTTACAGATGCACTCTCAGCACATATTGATGCGATTCTTAGCCTTCCACAGGTAAATGTTGCTGCCATTAAAGCAGCAGGATTTATTGCGGTTGTAGATGGTGTAAATTCATCTGGGGGCGTTGCCGTGCCTATATTGCTGGAAAAATTAGCGGTTAAGACCACTAAAATTCATTGTACACCAAATGGCGAATTCCCACACAATCCTGAGCCACTAAAAGAACACCTTGTCGATTTGTCAGATGCCGTAACTGCTCAGCACGCAGATTTGGGTATAGCTGTGGATCCCGATGTGGATCGTTTGGTTTTTATGGATGAAAACGGTCTTTTGTTTGGTGAAGAATACACTCTTGTGGCTTGTGCGGATTATATGCTTCAATCTGAAAAAGGTCCTCTTGTGTCCAATTTGTCTTCTTCTAGAGCGCTTGCGGATTTAGCAAACGCTTACGGTGTCAATTATCACGCAAGTGCAGTAGGCGAGGTACACGTTGTTGCCAAAATGAAAGAGGTCAAAGCCCTTATTGGTGGCGAAGGTAATGGCGGTGTTATTCTTCCTGCATTGCACTACGGTCGTGACGCACTTGTTGGTATAGCCCTATTCTTGTCTCATTTAGCAAAGGAAAACATAAGCGTATCAGCACTTAAAGAACGTTATTCAGCGTATGTAATGGATAAAAAGAAAATTGAACTCTCACCGTCTTGGGATACAGATGCTTTACTCGCTGCTGTTGCAACCGCTTTTACCGATGCGCGTGTTACCACCATAGACGGAGTAAAAATCGACTTTAACGATTCGTGGATTCACTTGCGTAAGTCCAATACAGAGCCCATTATTCGATTATATGGTGAGGCAAAATCGCATGATGAAATGAAAGTAAAAATCGACAAAATAGAAGCGGCTATTGCTGCTTTTGTCGCATCAGCTTAAAGCGATTATGTGTCCAGAAGTACAATGATGGATCTTCTTTGATTAGTGTTTCTAATTGTTCATAGAACATATCTGTAATGGCGTAGTCGGGGAGGCTGTTGGGCTTATCGGCAAGTACATTAAATGTTGTTTCGTAATACCCTCTTTTAATCCGTCTAATTTTTGCCATCACTACGGGTACATCAAACCTCTTTCCTAATCGTTCGGCTCCTGTAAACACAGGGACTTCATGACCAAAAAAGGTACGGAAATAATTCTTTTTTTTGTTTTGCGGAGATTGATCTGCTGCAAACCCAATAACTGTTAATTCTTTTTTGCGCTGCATACTTGTAAATTGCTCTCGGAACTTTTTTCGTGATATGAGGTAAGACCCGTGGATAGAACGTACCTTTTTTAAATACTTGTCAAAATAAGGGTTTTGCAGCGGTGCATAGATACCGTGTGGGGTGTGTGGGGTGTGATGCCCTAGCGACAATAGCCATTCAAAATTTCCATGATGCCCTGTCATCACAAAAACAGACTTATTTTCTTTAGCGTAATTTTCTAAAAAAGACGGATTTGTTATTTTGAAGCGACGCATCATGGTCTTTTTTGACATGCCTCTTACTTTAATCATCTCTAAAAATAAATCACACAAATAGCGATAGAACTTTCGTTCAATAGCCAAAGCTTCCTTTTTTGTTTTGGCTAGTCCAGAAAGCATGATGTTATTCCGAACCACCTTTTTACGATAGCTCGCCACATAATAAAGTAAGTAGTAAAGAATGTTAGAGAAGGCGTACAATAGCCAAAATGGCATCCATGAAACAAACAGCAAAAAAGGAACTGTAATAATAAAAATAAGTCGCTTCATTGCGCCTAAAATATGGGTAAATGCTTACTTAAAGCAATATTTGTTCGAGCATAGGAACAAAATCTGCTGCATGTCGTTCCTTGGCTATTACTACTCCATTTTCATCTAACAAAAATAATTGAGGAATAGACCTAACACCATAGATAGCAGCAATGGGATCGTCCCAGCGCTTTAGATAAGAAACATGCGTCCAGTCTAGCTGATCGTTATCAATGGCTTTTTTCCAAGACTCCTTTTGTTGGTCAAGTGATATGCCTACTATAGCCAAGCCTTTGTCTTTATACGTATTATAGACCTTTACTAGGTTAGGACTGTCAACACGACACGGGCCACACCAAGACGCCCAAAAATCTAAAACAGTTAATTTCCCAAGCGATGTGTTTAGCGAAACAGCAACGTCATTGGGGTTGGGCGCGGAAAAATCAGGTGCTTTGTCACCAACGTTAACCTCCCCATCTTGATCAGCTTCTTCTGTTTCTTCAGCTTCTTTTGGAGCCACCAACTCGTGAATTTTTACAGCTGATTTTGTTTTCTTAATGGTTTTGCTAAAGCCGTTATAAATTTCATAGGCCGCTTCATTATCGATGGCCTTATTCATAACCAATTGTATCAAAACCATTGCTGAGATATATGAGTCAGGATTCGATTTGGTGTAATCAATTTGGTAGTCGTTAAACTTGGTCTCCATTTCTTTCAACTGTTCCTCCAGATCTTTGTATCCCAAGCTATCACGAGATATCATCGCATTGCGCATATCGTTTTGAATTTCATAAAATGATTTAAACAATGGATTGATTTCATCAATGTAGCGCTTGAAGGCAACGTTTGTTTTTGTTCCACTTACTTTTGAAGCTTGAATGCTATCTTTATATATTTCAACTGTTATTTCTCCTGGCTCAACAAATACGGGTACAGATCCCCTAACACCATTCACCCATAACGATTGGTAATCTGGCAATTTAGAAATACCGCTATAAGAAGTTAACCCATCTTTTACATAGAGTGTGTCAATGACGTTGGGTTTGTTACTCTCGTCAAAGTTGACAAGAAATATTTGATGATCATCTTCTACATCCGCTGATATATTTATGGTATAATCACCTGAAGTCGATTGACATGAAACAAAAAGTATGAGTAGTGTTGCTAAGAAAAGATTTCGCATGGAAAAAATATTTCAGCAAATTTAAGAAAAAGGAATTTGAATTGCTGATTTACTTTAACCCTGTCGACATATTCTGCATACAATTCTCAAGCGTTGTTTTACGTTGACTGTATATATTCGTACTTTTGAAAAAAAAATTTAGATGGCAGGAAATACTTTTGGGAAAATATTTAGCCTAACAACCTATGGCGAGTCGCATGGCGTAGCTTTGGGTGGTGTTATTGACGGCTGCCCAGCAGGAGTAACAATTGATGTTGCGGCAATTCAAGAAGACCTAAATAGGCGTAGACCTGGACAATCTGCTATAGTAACGCAGCGAAAAGAGCCTGATACGGTTGCTATTCACTCAGGTGTATTTGAAGGCGTTTCTACAGGGACACCAATCGGATTTACTATTGTGAATACCAATCAAAAATCAAAAGATTACAGCCATATTAAAGACAGCTATCGCCCTTCCCATGCCGATTATGTTTACGATAAAAAATACGGGATACGTGATTACCGTGGTGGTGGCAGAAGTTCGGCACGTGAAACCGCTGCCCGCGTGGTAGCAGGCAGTATAGCCAAGCAGTTTATTGCTCCTGTAAGTATTCGTGCTTTTGTTTCAGCAGTCGGGGAGTTGTCCCTTGAAAACCCGCAAAACACACATGATTTTTCTAGTATAGAGAGTAACCCAGTGCGTTGTCCAGATCCAGCTATGGCAGCCCAAATGGAAACCTACATAAAGCAAATTCGTAAAGAAGGAGATACCGTTGGAGGTGTGGTTACTTGTGTTATCAAAAATGTTCCCATCGGTTTGGGAGAACCAGTTTTTGACAAGCTTCATGCGTCTCTTGGACAAGCCATGCTTTCCATCAATGCCGTTAAAGGATTTGAATATGGAAGTGGCTTTGCTGGCGCCAAAAGAAAAGGAAGTGCCCATAACGACTTATACAATGAAGATGGTACAACCAAAACCAATTATTCAGGTGGTGTGCAAGGGGGTATAAGCAACGGTATGGATATTTATTTTAATGTGGCTTTTAAGCCTGTTGCGACCATCATGCAGAACCAAGAAACCATTGATAAAAAAGGAGATAAGGTTGTTATGGAAGGCAAGGGGAGACACGATCCTTGTGTAGTGCCTCGCGCCGTTCCCATTGTTGAAGCTATGGCAGCTTTGGTGTTGGCTGATTTTAGTCTTCGCAACAAAAATGCTAAAACCTAAATCATGAAAAAACTGCCCCTACATTGGAAAATTTTGCTTGGAATGCTCTTCGGCGTTCTGTTTGGTTTACTATTTAGTCAATTTGAGTGGGGTAAGATTTTGGTAGTAGATTGGATCAAACCATTTGGCACCATTTTTATTAATGTACTTAAACTTATCGCTGTTCCCTTGATATTGGCTTCGCTAATTAAAGGAGTGTCAGACTTAAAAGACATTACACAGCTTTCCAGCATGGGAGGGCGTACCATCGGGTTATATTTATTCACAACCCTGACAGCAGTTACTATTGGTTTAAGTATTGTTAATGTAGTTAAACCTGGAAATACCATATCTGATGAGACTAGAACAGAATTGCTTTCGGCTTATGCTTCTGACGCAGCCGCCAAACAGTCTGTTGCTGCAGCTCAAAAAGAAGCAGGCCCTTTACAAGCACTAGTAGATTTAGTTCCCTCTAACATTTTTGCAGCCATGCAAGACAATGGCAATATGTTACAGGTAATATTTTTCGCCATATTTTTTGGAATAGGCATCGTGCTTATTCCTCAAAAGAAGTCCCAACCCGTAAAGAAGTTTTTTGATGCGCTTAATGAAGTCATACTCAAGCTCATTGATTTGATTATGATTGCTGCTCCTTATGGTGTTTTTGCGTTATTGGCAGCCTTAGTTGCTGAGGCACCATCTGCCGATTTGTTTAAAGCCCTTGGATTGTACACCATAACCGTATTGCTGGGCTTGCTATGCATGATCTTATTTTATCTTATTCTGGTACGTTTTATTACAGGAAAGAAAATTGGTTTTTTCCTTAAAGGAATTTCCCCAGCGCAATTGTTGGCGTTTTCTACCTCTTCATCAGCTGCCACACTTCCTGTTACCATGGAGCGTGTGCACGAACACTTGGGAGTGGAAGAAGACGTAAGCAGCTTTGTGCTGCCCATAGGAGCAACCATAAACATGGACGGGACGAGCTTGTATCAAGCTGTTGCCGCAGTATTTATAGCACAAGCCTTTGGAATGGATTTAAGTCTTGGAGCTCAATTGGGTATTATAGCCACTGCAACACTGGCCTCAATTGGGTCGGCGGCTGTACCAGGCGCAGGTATGGTGATGTTGGTAATTGTCTTGGCACAGGCTGGAATCCCTGAAGCAGGCTTGGCTTTGATTTTTGCTGTCGACAGACCACTTGATATGTGTCGCACCGCAGTTAATGTGACAGGCGATGCGTCTGTTTCCATGATGGTTGCCAAATGGCTTGGTAAACTTGGAAAACCCAAAGTCAAAAACTGGGATGATCACTACAAGAATTAGTCGATAAAGCGCTCGTTATGCTGATTTGAAAGCATACAGTTGGTGGTGCCAAACAAACGCTTTCTGTTTTTTGCGATTAGCATATATACAAGTCGTTGTATTCCTTCTGGTGCTATAGCAAGCACAAAAACCATCCATTTCATTTTAGGTAGATTTTTAAGGATGTATTTTACGGCTTTGTGATGCGTTAAGAGGCTTTGATCGCTGGTAAGCACTGCCACTGTTTCGGCAGACAACTTATAGGGTTTTGCACGTGCACTGTCTAGAGCGCTAAATAAAAAGTGATTATGTTTGTCATGCTTCAGTATAAACTGCACACTTTTGCTGCACAATAAACAGCTATTGTCGTAAAAAACAATGGCGGTTTTCACTTCTTTTTTCTTTCTACCAGCTCAAGCGCTTCAACATTTACTTGAGTAGTGAAAATACCGTAATTAACAATAGCCTTTTTCTTTTCTAGGGTATCTATGGTACCAACGGCCTTTCCATCAAACATGCGCACTTTATCACCAATATTGAAGGTTACTTTTGGGCGATAGCTTTCTTTTGGTTTTGTTTCTTTTTGTTTCTTTTTTTCTTCACGAACGACTTCAACTTTTTCGACTACTTCCTTTTTAATAGCGCGTTTTTCTTGTTGTTCTTTTTTGAGTATGGCATTGGTCTTTCGCTTTCGCTTTGCGTTTTCGGTCTCAACAATTTGCAATAACTCTGAGATGAGTGGGCGCTTTTTATTTATGATAAAAAAACGCTCTGCGGCATCATTTACTTTATTCCCTAAAACAATCATACGCTTTTCTTGGTCAAAAAGCTCTTGATAGCGTTCGAGCTTGTGCTTCACCTTAGCATTGAGGGTTTCTAGCTTTTCGTTTTCCTTTTTGTTTTTATCCGAAGCTTCTTGCATCGCTTTCGAAGTTTTACTCATGCTTGCCCGCTCTTTTTGTAGTTTAGCGATGCTGGCATCAAAGCGAACTTTGCCTCGTTCAATCTTCTTTTTTGCCTTATTGATTAGGCTATAGGGAATGCCATTTTTTTCAGCTACCTCAAATGTAAACGAGCTGCCTGCCTCACCTGTAACCAGATGAAAAGTTGGCTGTAAGCTTTTACCATCAAATTGCATATTGGCATTGGTCATATGTGGCAATTCGTTTGCCAGTAGCTTGAGATTTGAATAATGCGTTGTTATAGCGCCAAAAGCATTACGCTCATAAAACACTTCAAGGAATATTTCAGCAAGCGCCCCACCTAATTCGGGATCTGATCCCGTTCCAAACTCATCGATTAGGAAAAGTGTTTTTGCATCACATTTTTTCAAAAAACGCTGCATATTTTTTAGTCGGTAGCTGTAGGTACTCAATTCGTTCTCTATAGATTGATTATCACCAATATCCGTAAGTATACGCTCAAATACACTCATATGACTGCTTTCGTCTACTGGGAGTAAAAAACCAGTTTGCAACATCAGTTGTAGTAGGCCAACAGTTTTTAGTGTGATGCTTTTTCCGCCAGCATTTGGGCCAGAAATTACCACAATACGATTCTCACGATGCAAATGCACATCCTGTGGATAGGTGATGTTCTTTTTCCTTTTATTACTCAAATAGAGTAGGGGATGATAGGCTTTTTTAATGTCAATTTCTTGTGCATCACTCAATATGGGCATTACGCCGTCCATTTCTTTGGCATAATAAGCTTTAGCGGCGTGCATATCGATTAAAATTAACAGACTGGAAAATTGGTTGAAATCATCCACAAATGGGCGCATATAATTTGTAAGCGCACGTAGAATTAAATCTATTTCTTCTTTCTCGTCATAAATAAGGTTTTGAAGCTCTTGGGTGTAGGCTAGCGTGGTTTGGGGTTCTATATACACAATACTACCTGTTTTGCTGCTGCCGTGTATCACGCCTTTTACTTTTCGACGGTACATGGCCTTGACAGCTAACACACGTCTGCTACCCATGACGGTTTCTCTGATATCATCTAAGAAACCAGAACCCTGATAAGTACTTAAAGCTGCTCCAAAGCTTTGACTAATTTTGGAACGAACCGCGTTCATTTGTTTGCGAATGACATGAAGATTATCAGATGCCCGATCTTTGACTTCTCCAAACTTATCAACGACACGGTTTATTTCAGTTGGAATTTCTTTAATGGGAATTTGCCCATAAGTGGCTTCAAATAGGGTAGGATAGCGGTCTTTGTTCTTCTTTAAAAATTTGATGAGTGTATTGGCAGTATCGACGAGTAATAATAGCTTACGAAAACCTTCAACCTCAATCTTGCTGTTTTCTACATCGAGAAGCGACACTTCTTCACTAACGTCTTCAAAGCCGTGGTTGGGAATAGGTTTTTCTTCTAAAAACGAATTGGCATATTCGTTTGTACGCAACAAAGCCTTCTTTACCACATCAACATCACTTGAAGGAATACTGGCCATAATTTGCTCTTTTCCAAGTGCTGTTGCACAGCGTAAGGCAGCTTGTTCTAAGACAACTCCAAACTCTAAATCATCGAGTGCTTTTTGCGCAATTTTTTTCATTTCAATTTTTCCTACCTTGAGGCAACGCAAAAATAGCTTTTTTCATGAAGGTTCGACTGATAAAATCTTGGCAAACCCAGTTGGCTGATACAATTAGCGCATCTTACTTTGAAAGACTTAGCCAATTTGTGCGTCAAGAATATGGGCAATTTACCTGTTATCCACCCGAAGAAGATATTTTTAAGGCTTTTGAATTATGTCCTTTTGAGCGTGTTAGGGTGGTGATTATTGGACAAGATCCGTATCACGGTCCTGGACAGGCCCATGGTTTATGTTTCTCTGTTCCAGCGGAAATTCCACACCCCCCTTCGTTGATAAACATACTTAAAGAACTCCAACAAAATACGGGAAAACCATATCCTCAATCTGGCAGTTTATTGCCTTGGGCAACTCAAGGGGTATTGTTACTCAATGCGACCTTGACCGTTAGGGCAGGGCAGGCAGGCAGTCATCAAAAACAAGGTTGGGAGAAATTTACAGATGCGGTAATAGAAAAACTGTCTTCAAGTGGAACTGGTTTGGTTTTTATGCTTTGGGGCAATTATGCCAAGCAAAAAGGCAGGCATATTGACCGGGACAAGCATTTAGTTCTGGAAGCTGGACACCCATCTCCACTGAGTGCCAATAGGGGGTTATGGTTTGGAAATAAACACTTTAATCAAGCGAATGCTTTTCTAAAAGCACAAGGAAAATCAACGATAGATTGGTGATTATTTTTTTGCGAAAGCAACGCTGCAAATAGATGACTTCACGCCATTGCCGTCACCTAGTGGTGCTTGCGTTATGATTCTAATGTTTTCTCTGGGATTACTAAAGCTATTGGCAGCAGTAAATGTCGTGCCGTTATCGGTTCCCGCATCATAAACACCACCATGTATTGTTTTGGTCTCGATAAAACTACCATCATCATCTGTTAAAACAACGTTTACAGCTGCTATATACCAATCTGGACTAGGGGCAAGCATGGTGGCGAATGATACGGCTGGAAATTCATTGCTGATGGTAACATCCAAAGAAATATTTCCAACACCGCTTCCCAAGCCACTTCCCACGCCACTTCCCACATAGGTTTTAAGCCCTTTTTTTTGATCTATAAGCGCTTGAAGTTCTTCAACTAGGGTAGCAGTGCCTCCAACCTCTGCCATGCTTTTAATCCCATCTGTGGCTATTTTTCCTGCGTCAAAAAAAGTGTTGTCTTTTTGGTGAACCCATCCAACTAAAGATGAAAAATGTGGATTTGATGGGTAGTCTACGGGGAAATCCGTATTGTTCCAATTAAATGTAAATGTAACTGTGTATTCAGCTGTTTCGTTTTGAGCTGGCTCCTCAGGTTTCGATATTTCGATTTCACTTTCTTTACATGACAAAATAAGGGTAAGCACAAAGACTAGCATAAGTAAGCGCATAATTTGAAGGTTTAGGTTTGGAAATAGACACACAATTTTTGTACCAAAATTATGGCATCAAGCCCATCTTAACCTCCTACGCGTTTTACTTGATGGCCTTCTTTTTGGAGGAATATCATGATTTTATCTCGCATATTCCCTTGAATGATGATGTCGTTATCTTTAATACTACCGCCCACACCACAGTGTTGCTTGAGTACTTTAGCTAATGATTTAAGTGCTTCTGGAGTACCTTCAAACCCTTTGATAATGGTAACCGTTTTACCTCCACGCCCTTTATTGCTAAAGTGGGCTTCTAAATATTGTTTCGGCAAACCTCCCTCTTTTTCTGAAGGTGGGGTATAGGTGCCTTCAGCTTCTGGGAATAGTTTTTTTAAATCCGATAAATTGTTGAGTTTGGCCATTATGCTTTGAGTAATCCAAGGTCTATGAGTCGTTCTGTGAGAAAGTCGCCAGCGGTTATGTCAGCATATTGTTTGGGTTGCTGATCGTTTATGCAATGTGGCAATACGTTTAAGGGCATGGTAGCGATGGGGTGCATAAAAAATGGAATAGAGTATCGCGAACTTCCCCACATTTCTTTGGGAGGGTTTGCCACACGATGAATTGTTGATTTTAACACGTTGTTGGTGTGTCGTGAAAGCATATCACCTACATTGACCATCAATTCATTTTCTCCAGCAATAGCATCTATCCAATCACCTTTGCGATTTAGTACTTGCAGCCCTCTGCCATGCGCTCCCATAAGCAGCGTAATCAAGTTGATATCACCATGTGCTGCAGCACGCTCTGCATTCTTTGGCGCTTGTTGAATAGGGGGGTAGTGTATTGGGCGAAGGATGCTATTTCCAGTAGCAACAAACGCATCAAAATAATGTTGCTTAAGACCCAAATGCAACGATATGGCACGCAATAATGCCATGGCTGTTTTTTCCAATGCCTTAAAAACTTTTTCGCCTACTTCATTGAAAGCAGGTAATTCTTCAACGATAACATTTGGAGGGTAGTGCGGTTTTAATATTTCTGGAACTTCTGCATATTGACCAAAATGCCAAAATTCCTTTAAATCCCCTTCTTTTTTACCCTTTGCGTGTTCTTTGCCAAATGAGGTGTAGCCGCGTTGTCCGCCTAGACCTTCAATTTCATATTTTTTTTTCACGTCTTCTGGCAAATCAAAAAATGCCTTGATTTGTGTGTATAGCTCGTCGATAAGCGCTGCGTCTAAGTAATGACCTGAAATAGCAACAAAACCTATTTCCTCAAAGGCGTTACCCAAGTCTAGTATAAATTGCTGTTGTTGGGCTAAATCGCCTGAAATAAATTGTTGCAGGTTTAATGATGGAATACTGTTCATGGTACGAAAATAGGAATTACCCAAGAATAGTTGCCAAATCGGTGTAGGGAAGTTTAAACGCATCTGCTACTTCTCGATTTGTAAGCTTACCCTGATGCATATTCACTCCTTTAAGCACATCGGCGGGGAGTTGATCTATTGATTTGTTAAGGAGTTCCATAACATAAGGAAAGGTTTTATTTGACAAGGCTTGGGTGGAAGTTCTTGGCACTGCACCGGGCATATTTGCTACGGCATAGTGTAATATGTCATCCACATAATAGGTTGGATTTTCGTGTGTTGTGGGTTTTGTGGTTTCAAAACAACCGCCTTGATCTACCGCAACATCTATCAACACAGTATGGTGTTTCAGCAAAGACAACATTTCTTTAGTAATTAGCTTTGGTGCTTTGGCTCCTTTGACCAAAACGGCTCCAATTACAGTGTCTACAATGGGTAATTGTCCCAAGATATTTTCTTTTGTAGCCAAAAGGGGTTTTATTTTACCCTTAAACATTTTTTTTAGTGTTGCTAAGCGACTTTCATTGATATCGCAGATGGTTACATCTGCTCCCATACCCACAAGTACATCTGCTGCATTCGTACCTACAACGCCACCACCCAGAACCAGTGCTTTGGCGGGCGCTACACCTGTAACACCGCCTATTAGTATTCCGCTGCCACCTTGTGGTTTTTCGAGATATTTTGCTGCTTGCTGTCCTGCCAGCCGTCCAGCAACTTCTGACATGGGTGCCAAAAGAGGCAATGCGCCATGTATGTCTTCGATAGTTTCATACGCAATACACGTTGCTTCGGATTTAAGCATGGCTTTTGTGAGTGCTAAAGAAGCAGCAAAATGGAAAAACGTAAATAGGGTGTGGTGTCGCTTGATTAGCGCATATTCTTTCGGTAAGGGTTCTTTGACCTTAACGATAAAAGTTGCTTTAGCGTAAACTTCTTCCATGCTCGACACGAGAATGGCTCCAGAATCTACATAATCTTTGTTTGAGAATCCAGCGCCTAGTCCCGCATCTAGTTTTACAACAACCTTATATGTTTGCGCTAAGGCAGCAACCTGCTGGGGCATAAGCCCAACGCGATATTCATTATTCTTACATTCTTTTGGTATGCCTATTATCATGGGTAATGTGATTTGGTAATACTAAATTATATAAAACAACGCATACATCAACAATTTAACATAAGATAAATTATATTTCATTTAATATTTTTATTCAGAAAATTGTCGCTTACCAAAACCAATTGTTAAAAACCTATTGAAAAGATACACAGCTATGCGAAAGCATTGCGATTGATTTGATCATAAATTTATAGAAAATTTTGACATGAACGACCGGCACAACGATCTACTGCGTATACGTCCAGAAATTAAAAAGCATCAAACTTTTGACAATATGTCTGATGAAGAGCGATTTCAGAACGCCACCTTACGCCCTGTATTAAAATTGCAAAACCCCATACTAATTGCAGCATTTGTGAATTATGCTAACAAACACAAGGGCGTGTTCTATGAGCTTTCGTTAGAGAAACGCATGCAGTATGTTGAAACGGCCATTTGCAAGGATCAAAAGTTTCGCAACGCTGTTAAGGGTATGTTGATTGGCCAGTTTACTGTAGCGGAATACGCATTTTACATTCAAAACTCGTCCAAGCTAAACAAGCGTATGATGAATTTAGTTATTGTACGCTTGCAAGACCAGTTACAGTTGTTGGTTGCAGATCGCCTCTCCAAAGCTGTTTAAGTACGTTTTTTCTTTTTTGTTGTTTTTGTTTCGTTGAAGCGTCTATTTTCTTTTGCCACATAGCGCTTTTGAATCTTGCGATAAAGCCTGTCTAAAACAACACGAAGAGCGATGGTAATGCCAAAATAAAGGATCGCGAACAAGGCGATATACTTGAGTAGATTCATAAGATTAGGAGCCGCAAAGATAAACATTTGATCATTTTTTGTAACTTTAGTACAACCTAAATCTTTTTATCATGAAAAAACGAGAATCCGTACATCATATTATGGCCTTTGACCCCATTGTCTTATACCTAACCGATGGTTTGGGCCAAGCCGAAAAACTTTTTAAAAAGCATCGTGTAAGGCATTTGCCTGTTGTTTCTGGTGCTAAAATTGTTGGTATGCTAAGCATGACTGACTTGGCACGAATCAGTTTTGTGGATAGCTATGATCCTCATGACTTTACCATAGACACTTCGGTTTATTCGCTGTTTACCCTTAAGCAAATTATGGTACGTAATCCCAAGTGTATTCCTGATTCGGCTACCATTAAGGAAGTCGCAGAAATTTTTCTGAATGCCGATTTTCATGCACTCCCCGTTGTGGACAAAAACAAATCTTTCTGTGAAGGTAATTGCAGGAAGTCGTATGTGTTTATAACACTTAATAAAGACGGAAGGTGTGTTTTACAGGAAATTTATTTGAGGGAAATTAATAGCATAATCCAAGGGTATGGAGATAGTTTAGTAGATTACGCAATAGAAAGTATAAATAATTATAGCCGCTCTAAAAGATTTAAAAAAGCGATAGTATTTTATGCTTCAAAGAATTTTAATTTGAGGAATTGTTTTATATGTCGTTATCATGCAATCAATAAATACAAAGGAATATTATACGAATCTGGTGACAACCCCATATTTTGCAAGCATTTAAAAATTACTTGTAATTCAAATTATGCTGTGAACTGTGATTGTTTTAGAAAAGAAAAACATTACATCGAACAGCTTTCTGAAGAGGTTAAAGAATACGATAATTGGTTTTATGGTGAATGATTTTTATAATTTTAATGAACTTTAATTCATTTTTATTGATCAACGAGCAAAGTTGAATTTAAAAACCTCATACTCTAAACCAAACTCTCCCCATCCGCATTGGTCGTCAGCACGGTACTCATATAATCTACAAAGGGCCGTACGGCATGTAGCGCAGCGTCTAGGCGATCCATAAAGTCAGGAGCGCAGGCTTCTGCTGCCGTGTAGCGTATCATAAAAATATGTTGCTTAAAACGCAGCAAATCGATCGCTGGGTGGTCTTTGGCATAGCCCTTGGGTGCGGTTTTCACGGCATTGCCTTGGAGTTCGCTCCAAACGCTTTTAAAAGCTGCGTCGTTAATAACGGTGCGATATTCATCCGCATCTAGGTCTATTTCTTGTCGGATGCGCTTGAGGTCTGCCGGGGCAGGATCCCAAAACCCACAGGCCAAAAAGATATCATCGGGTTTAAGATGTAAATAATAGCCCCCACGCAATTCAGGTTTGCTACGGTGCCAGGTCAATCCAAAATGGGTTTTGTAGGGTGTTTTGTCTTTGGAAAAGCGCACATCACGGTAAATGCGGAACAGCTTAAAACGGTCTATACTATCGTGCTGGTTGAGCTTTTCTTTTAGCGCTTCGCCAAATTGCTTTACAGTCCCCTCTAAGGCTTTAAATTCAGCTTTGTGCGCTTCAAACCACTCACGGTTGTTATTTTCCTTGAGCTGCTTGAAAAACGAAAATATTTCCTTCTTTAACTGCAAACGATTTTTATTAACTGTTTCCTACCTCTTAATTTTCATGTAACCAAGCGTTGCGCAATGCGGTTTGTGCTGGCGTGGCATCTTCTTTAACACGAATGCCTTTGGCTGCTGCTACAGCTACCCCTGCCGTTCCGCTCAACGTCATGCGGGTGCCTTCACGATCTACTTCAAAGCTTACCTCCTGCTCTGGCGTCCAGCTAAAAGATGTACCAAACAGCATATTGAGTGCGCCCATGCTTTCTTGCGAGATTTCAGGTAAATCTGTTCCGTTAAATACTCGCAACATATCGCCCTCTTTAAAGCCAATTGCCGCTAGGCGATTGTTCAATCCTTTTACGACCAAGTCTCTACCGCCGTCTTCATTGGGTTCAGAACCAATAAAAGGAGTCCGAGAATCCAACATAATGATGCTTTGTAATTTTTCATCAACAGAAGAAATACCAAGCCCTACCTTTTCTAAAAAGTTACTGTACGGAATGGGTGTTTCACCCTCGACATAGGTTTTGATAAAGGCGCCAACAGCTGGATAGGTCATTGCAACAATTTCATCAAAAAGCTGATTGTCCGTAAAGGGTGTATCTACACCGTATTTTGCGGCCAAGGCTTGCATCACGGAAAGCAAACCGCGCGCTCCCCCACTCTCTTCTCTTATGATAATATCCAAACACATATTAATCAAGGCACCCTTGTAGTATACGTTTTGGTAATTGGACTGATAGGGTTCGTCAACAATATTGGTGCTCATTACGGTAAATGGCATGGTATCATCGTAATTTTTTGCACTGGAGATTTTGTCAGACATACGACCATAGAAGTTTTCTTCATCTATAAGGTCTTGTTGCACTTGGAAAAGATTGGCAAAATATTCCGTAGTCCCCTCGTACATCCAAAGATGTTGTGACATTACACCTTCGTTGTAGTTAAAGTAATGAATCTGTTCGGAGTGTACGTTTAAGGGGGTGAGTGTATGGAAAAATTCATGAGACACCACATCGGTAAGGTATTCTTTAAGCGAGTCTTTTCCGATATCCTCAAAAAAGACCACAGTGGTAGAAGTGTGGTGCTCTAAAGCGCCTTGAACACCACCAAAATGTTGCAGCTCTTCCATGCTCATCAACATCAATAAAATGTCGTAGCGCTTGGTGTTGTTGGCAGGGCCTAAAAAGCGTTTTTGGGCTTGCATCATCTTTTCTAAC
>JAQWKF010000123.1 GCA_029247985.1 Flavobacteriaceae bacterium | reverse complement strand
CTGGCGGATCCATGACCATATTTGCAAAAGATTTTACCCAACGAACCCTAGTTGGTGATGCTTCCAATATTTTCAAGGTAGCCAATACCATAATTACCCTAGTGCCTATGGTTGTTTTGACCCTAGTGCTCTATAGCTTATTCAGTAAAATGCTCAGCAGTTTTATGCTGTCTAATTTATTCTTGGGCGCAAGCTTTACGATTATTTGGGGTATTGTTATTTGGATGATTGTACGTGAGTTTTCAGAAACAGCTACTGAAATACCCGCCTCTTGGTTTTCCGTTTTAAATTCACTTTATATTATTTTATTGGCTCCGTTATTTTCCAAAATATGGTCTTCTAAATACAACCCTAGCGGACCTATCAAATTTGCTATTGGCCTTATTCTTTTAGGAACGGGGTTTGCCTTCTTGGCTTTTGGCGCTTGGGGTATTCCGTTGGGTGCAGAGCAAGCCAGTGTTAGCATTATTTGGCTCATCTTGGCATATTTGTTCCATACCATGGGAGAACTGTGTATTTCACCCGTAGGCTTGTCTTACGTGAGTAAGTTGGCACCAATAAAACTAGTGGGCCTTATGTTTGGATTCTGGTTTGTATGTAGTGCCGTTGCAAATTATTTGGGTGGAAAAACGGGAAGCTATATCGATAAAATTTCCGAAGCTTATGGCTTGTCGAATTTTTTCCTAATTTTCTTTGTGATCCCTGTTTTGGCAGGAATTTTGATGATCGTTTTAAAACCTATTCTAATTAAAAAAATGCATGGAATTGATTAAAAATAGTATTGCCCTAGTTCTTTTGCTGCTTTCCTTTGGTGTAACCGCCCAAGTCAATTGGTATACCTTTGAAGAGGCTTTTGAAGCTCAGAAAGCAGACCCAAAACCTATTATGGTTGATGCCTATACCGTTTGGTGTGGCCCTTGTAAGTTGTTGGACAAAAACACCTTCGCTAATAAAGACGTTAGTGAATACCTAAACGCCAACTTTTATCCCGTAAAATTTAATGCTGAAGGCAATGAAGTTGTACGCTTCCAAGGCAAAGCCTATGACAACCCAGATTATGACCCCCAGCGGGCCAAGAGCCGCAACAGCGCACATAGTCTTACTCGATACTTAGGCGTTTCTGGTTACCCTACGCTTGTTTTTTTCGATAAAGACGGGAATTATGTCACCCCAGTGGTTGGTTACATAAATCCAAAACAAATTGAAATTTACCTCAAGCTGATATATCAACAGGATTATGTAGACTTTAAGACAGCCGACGACTTCACGGCCTATATCAAAGCCTTTAAAAATCAATTTAAGGGATAGCTGCCTTCTGATGCAGTATTGTGAAAGACGATTTTTTTGGCTTCACAAGTTGCTTGCCATCGCGCTACAAACGAAGGATAATTACTTCCATCAGCAATGATTATGGTGGGCCTTATGTGCTCAATCACATCATCCAAATGAATTTTAGGGCTTTGCCTCAAGAGAACCCTATTATGCGCTTGAACCCCCTTATAAATACCCAGGCTATCAATCACAAGTAAATCAGCATAGCTATTGTTTAGCTGTTGATAACGTATGCTGTCTAAACGATTGTCTAATTGAAACTGCAGGGCCAGTTGCATTATTTTTTTGGTTTTTTTTTCGTGGTGCACCACGACTATTTCCCTTTCGGTCGTAAGCAGCAAACTGTTTTTATATATATGTAAAATGAGTGCTTTTGGCGGAGGTTTCCACTGTAATAATAGGTTTATATGAAATAATACCGTAAGCACCCCCAATAGCCATATCTTCCTAAGTGTGGGACGGGTTAGAAAAACAAATAGGCTAATAATGGCCATGCACAAAACCACCGCATCTATTGATCTGAAAGGTATGCTTTCAATAAAAAAGCGTTCCCACTGCGCAATCCATGCCACGGTATTTTGATACGTATCAAAAATGAGGTTGGCCAAATCATATAGATGATAAGCGGAAGGAAGGAAACTCAAGCCTACGGCTGCAATAGCCATGACGATAATAAATCCCAGCAGCGGCACCAATACCAAATTGCTAACCCAAAATAGAAGTGGAAACTGGTTGAAGTAGTAGAGGCTTAAGGGCAAAACAGCAAGTTGAGCAATACTACCTACTCCAAAAAGGTCAGCGAGGTAGCGAACAGACCAATGTTGGCTTATAAAAAGGCGTTGCCAATGGGGCATCATCCAAACAATTCCAAAAACAGCCGCATAGCTTAATTGAAACCCTACATCAAAAATAAATCGGGGGTTTACAAAGAGTAATATGACAAAACTTGCCCAAACTCCTTGAATACTGGCATTTTTACGCGCTAGTGCAAGTCCTATTTGCAAAAAGGTAAACATGGTTACAGCTCTGGTAACAGATGCTGATCCGCCTGTGATAAGCACAAAACACCAAAGTAAAAGTACTGGTAGTAATGCCGCAAGCACTTTGCCGTACTTCAAGCGTTTTAATGGCTTCACAAAAAACCGCAAGAGCATAAGTATCACACCAATATGTAATCCAGAAATAGCCAAAAGATGCATAGCGCCAGCTCTTTGATATTGGGCGATTCGTTCTTCGGATAATTCGGCCTTATGACCTAGTACAAATGCCATGACTAATGCCCTATTGTTTTACTTTAGTGGGGTATGCTTTAGCTGTGATATCAGTTTTTGTTGCAGTTTATATGCCCAACGCCCAAGGCTTTGTTTTGGCGACAAGGCAGTAAAAGGAGTTTTGGCTAGGTTGATTTTCCTCATTACACCCTTTCGTTGCATATGGGTTTTAAAATCAAAATCCATTGGGTTTTTGGGTGCTTGAATGGGTATTAGTTTGGCTCGTACTAGAAAGCGATCGCCAACGGTTAGACGCTGTGCAAGCGTTGTTTGAAGCAGAATATGCTCCTCATTTGATGTTAGCGCAATGTATTGATGTCCAAATGTATTGGTGTTTGCTGCCTTTGTTACGACAAGTTCATGTATGGTCTCTGTTGAAGGCGATTTTGGAATTACGGGCCTTAGTCTTATGCTTCCCAGTATCAAGAAGCAACAAAACATACTTAACAAGAAGGGAACGTGCCAACGCTTTATATGGCAAACAATAAGCGCTAAGCCAAATCCAATTGAATATAAATATCCGAAGTTGGGTTGAAAAAATTCTTGTAAAAGAATTCCTAGCCCAAATGCAGATCCAATGAGTGCAATAGGGGTACTAGAATGGGACATACTACAAAGTACGTAACATTCTATTTTTTAAGCAATCTGCGAGTTTGTGCGTATTTTTTTTCCAGTAACTATTATCGAGTGTAGAGATGATTACACCTTGTGAAGAGGACGCGTGAATAAATTGGGGAACCCCACGTTTTGTTCCTACCACTATGCCCGCATGGGTAAGCTTGCGTTTTCTGGAAGTTCTAAAAAAAATAAGATCTCCTTTTTTGGCTCTGTCAATAGAAATACGCTTTCCTTTTTTTCGCAAGGCATCCACAGTTCTGGGTATTCTAACCCCTTGTTGGCGGTAGGCGTTGTAAATAAGACCTGAGCAATCAATACCGCGTTTGGTGTTTCCACCCAAAGCATAGGGAGTACCTAAATATCCCTTGGCGTAGTAAACAACCCCATCTCTAGGTTTCATTTTACTGCCTTTTCGAAAGCTGCCGCATGAAGCTACACTAAAGGCCAACAGTAAGAGGAATGCTTTACGCATGTGTTCGTTGTGAAATTAGTTTGGCCGTTTGGTCACTAGCGCCACTTCCGCCTAGTTTTGCTTTAAGTGCTTTATAGGCCTCAAGTTGAGCTGTTCGTGCTGACCCGTTTAAAATTTTAGATAAATCTGAAGACAACTGATTTGGATTACAATTTCGCTGTAAGCGTTCGGGCACTACCATTTGGTCTAAAATTAAATTGACAAGTGAGATGTAAGGCAGTTTTACAACTTGTTTTCCTATGGCATAACTCAAAGCACTGGTTTTATAACATACAATTTGTGGTACCTCAAACAGAGCTGTTTCCAAAGTTGCTGTTCCGCTGGTAACCAAAGCGGCATGGGCATGAGCCAACAATGTATAGGTATCATTTTTGATAATGTGTAAGCCTAGGTTTTTGAAAAGTGCCTCATTTAGGTGTGGTGCTGCTCCAATCACAAAGCAATATTCGGGAAATTCTTTGGCCGTATCCGACATGATGCGTACCATTTTACTAACTTCTTGCGCTCTACTTCCAGGCAATAAGGCCACTATGGGCTTGTCTTTTGGGAGTTGGTGTGTTGTTCTGAAAATTTCAGCATTTCCAGCATCAAACTGTGCAATTTCGTCCAGCAGCGGATGTCCCACAAAATCAACAGCTAGTTGATGTTTGTTTTCAAAAAAGGTCTTTTCAAAGGGGAGGATGACATATAAATAGTCAATAACCTTTTTCATAAGCGCTACTCTATTTTCTTTCCATGCCCAAACTTGTGGGCTGATATAATAGTGGACAGGGATTTTTTGAGCTTTGGCCCATTTAGCAATGCGGAGGTTAAACCCAGGGTAGTCAACAAGTATAATTGCATCGGGCTGAAATGCTAAAATATCCTCTTTGCAAAAGCGTATGTTCTTGAAAATGGTACGTAGGTTTTTGGCGACTTCCCAAAAACCCATAAAAGCCAAGTCACGGTAGTGTTTTACGATGGTAGCACCTTGCGCTTTCATGCGACCACCGCCCCAAGCACGAATGCTAGTGTTTGCATCTTCTTTTTTGAGCGATTTTATAAGGTTGGCAGCGTGTAAATCACCAGATGCTTCCCCAGCAATGATGTAGTACTTCATCCAAAAAGCTTTAATCCAAAGGTAAGCAATGCCCACAAGATGGAGCTAGCAAGGACTCCATAGGCAAATGGTTCGTTGTTTTTTCGGAGCGATCCAAAAAACAACAACAAATTGGGAAGCGCACAAAGTGTTGCTATTCCAGCAAACATATCAGCTTCTTCAAGGTCAAAATCTAGCTTTAAAGACGCAATACCAAGCATGAATATAGGCAAACCCAAACCCAGCAGCAGTCCCCAGCGCAGTTGTTTTGTTAAAAATCCCATGTATTGAGTTTCTGAATGCTGTGATGTGCTGTCATGTCAAAGTGGACAGGAACAACGCTTACATAACCATTTTCGAGCGCCCATTCGTCAGTGTCTTCGCCCTTGTCTTCATTGATAAATTTTCCAGTAAGCCAGTAATATTCTTTGCCAGTGGGGTCCTCTCTTTTGTCAAATTCTTCAACCCAATATGCCATTGCTTGTCTGCATATACGTATTCCTTTAATGTCCTTTTCTTCTAATTTGGGTAGGTTAACGTTTAGCACAACTCCTTCTGGAATGCCATTTGATAGAGCAGACAGGGCAATGCGCTTAACAAAGGGGTTTATTTGTTCAAAATCAGCATCCCATGCATAGTCTAAAAGTGAAAACCCAATGGCAGGAATACCTTCTATGCCTGCTTCAACAGCAGCGCTCATAGTTCCAGAATAGATTACGTTAATTGACGAATTGGAGCCGTGATTGATACCAGAAACACAGAGATCTGGTTTGCGCTTTAGTATTTCATGTACCCCCATTTTAACACAATCAGCTGGTGTACCAGAACAGGCGTATTCTTCTTGTGGTCCATCGTCTATGGTAACCTTACTGCACCTAAGAGTACTGTTTATGGTAATGGCATGACCCATACCCGATTGCGGACTGTCGGGAGCAACCACCACCACATCACCAATGCTATTCATCACGTGAATCAGATTCCGTAGCCCTGGAGCACTAATCCCGTCATCATTAGTTACAAGAATTAAAGGCTTTTTCATACATTAGTTTTGAAAGATAAAAATACGCAATGACAGCATCATATTTGCTTTTTTTGGCACGGTTATGGAATAGTTGTTAAAAAAGTTACGAAAAAGCTGTATTTTTAACCTTGCT
>JAQWKF010000122.1 GCA_029247985.1 Flavobacteriaceae bacterium | reverse complement strand
CCCAACAACTTCTAGCTTAGACGAGGTTTTAAGCTTATCTAAGATTTTAGTCTGAAAATTGCTTCCATACTCAGAATATAACCAAGAAGTACGGACAATACAGTAGTTGCCTCCAACAACAGCTATGGCTTGTTCTCCTGCTAATTTTGAGGCACCATAAACATTTATCGGGTTTGGCGTATCATCAATGGTATAAGGCATGCCTTTTGTGCCATCAAACACATAATCCGTAGAAATATGTGCCAAAAAAACCTTGTGCTTTTTACAGACCTCAGCCAATAGGCGTGGTGCCGTTTCATTTAACAAATACGCTGCTTGGGGTTCTTCCTCGGCTTTGTCAACATTGGTGTATGCTGCTGCATTTATACAGTAATCTATCGCGTTATTTTCAAAAAAAGATGCTACCTCTTTTTCGTTGGTAACATCCAGTTCCGCTTTGCTTGCAAAAACAAACTTGAGTTCGGGGAAATTCGAGGTCGCAGCCTGTATGGCTAACCCCAACTGCCCATTTGCGCCTGTGACCAATACCCGTTTCATTTGTATATGGAGTTAAATGTTGGGAGTGCCAAATCCTTTTCTGAGATTCGTTGCTTCGCTGTTGGAATCTGCCAATCGATGGCCAAATCAGCATCTAAGGGATGAATGCCTCCCTCTGCGTCTTTATTGTAATATGCGTCGCATTTATAACATACTGTTGCCGATTCAGAAAGTACCGAAAAGCCATGCGCAAAGCCTTTGGGTATCCATAGCTGAATATTATTTTCAAACGATAATTCTACCGCTAAGTGTTGGCCGTAAGTGGGCGAATTGACTCTCAAGTCCACCACAACATCCAAAATGTGCCCATGTACTACTTGAACCAATTTAGACTGTGCGTACTTCCCTGTTTGAAGATGAAGTCCTCGAATGGTTCCGTAATGGGAAAAGGATTGGTTGTCTTGAACAAACGCGCCGTTGTATGATCCAAGGTCTTCCATCCAAGATTCGCGATAGGTTTCGATAAAATAACCGCGGGCGTCGTTATGACTCTTTGGTGTTAATAGCACACAATCTTTAAGCTTGGTTTTGTCAATTTGCATGCTTACGAATTTGAAGTCAAGTTCTTTGTTAATGGAGTTAACTGTTGGTATTGTTTTTTATTGATGTACCCCATCTGCAGCGCTACATCCTCTATGGCGCCAATACGTACTCCTTGCCGCTCTTGCAGCACCTGAACAAACTGTGATGCCTGCATAAGCGAAGCAAACGTTCCCGTGTCCAGCCAAGCTGTCCCGCTATCCAGCACTTGTACTTGGAGTTTTTGCTTTTGCAAATACGCCTTATTTACATCTGTTATTTCGAGCTCGCCCCTTGGGCTGGGTTTGATCTGTTTTGCGATTGAAACCACTTCGTTGTCGTAAAAATAAATTCCTGGCACGGCATAGTTAGATTTTGGATTCTTGGGTTTTTCCTCTAAAGCTGTTGCCTTCCCTGATGCATCAAATGTTACCACGCCATAGCGTTCAGGGTCTTGAACCTTATACGCAAAAATGGTTCCGCCCTCAGGAGTTGTGCTGTTTTTTAAAGTTGCTTGTAGCCCTGAACCATAAAAAATATTATCTCCCAAAATGAGTGCTACAGGATCATTGCCAATAAACGACTCTCCAATCAAAAATGCCTGTGCTAAACCTTTGGGTTCGGGCTGAACGGCATAAGAAAACGAGCAGCCCAATTGACTCCCATCGCCTAGAAGTCGTTCAAAAAGCGGAAGGTCTTTAGGCGTAGAAATAATCAGAATCTCGCGAATACCCGCGCTCATTAGGGTAGACAACGGATAATAGATCATCGGTTTGTCATATACAGGCATAAGCTGCTTACTCACAGCTAGTGTTATCGGGTGAAGCCGTGTTCCAGAACCGCCTGCAAGTATAATGCCCTTCATTTTATTTAAAGTTAGTGTTTTTTCGGTAAGAGCCATCAAGAATAGCGTCGATCCATGCTTGGTTTGACATATACCAGTCAATGGTTTTCACGATGCCTTGTTCAAAGGAGTGTTCGGGTTTCCATTGCACCTCCCGCATAATTTTGGTATTGTCAATCGCATATCTTTTGTCGTGTCCTGGGCGATCTTTGACAAAGGTAATCAGAGGTAATGATGCCCCTTCGGGTCTGCCAAGCGCCTTATCGGTTTTCCGAATCAACACCTTTACCAAATCCATGTTTTTCCATTCATTAAGCCCTCCTATATTATAGGTTTCGCCTGGTTTACCTTCTTCCAAAATCGTTTTTATAGCTCTAGCGTGATCTTCTACATAAAGCCAATCACGTGTATAGTTTCCATCGCCATAAATGGGAATGGTTTTGTTGTTCTTAATGGCTTGAATGCAAACGGGGATAAACTTTTCAGGAAATTGATTGGGGCCATAATTATTAGAACAATTTGATATAATCACAGGCAGCTTGTAGGTTTCGGCATAGGCACGAACAAAATGGTCCGAGCTTGCTTTTGAAGCGGCGTAGGGTGAGTTAGGCTGATAGGGTGTACTTTCTGTAAAAAGCCCTGTTTCCCCTAGCGTTCCATATACCTCGTCTGTGCTAATATGATAAAATATTCCCCCTTTTTGATGCGTTGTCTTAAAGCTGTGCAACAGGTTTAGCGTGCCTAAAATATTGGTTTTGGCAAATACAAACGGATCTTCAATAGAGCGATCCACGTGCGACTCTGCCGCCAAGTGGATGACGTGTTTAAATGCGTATTTCTCAAAAAGGGTTTGGATAAAAGATACATCTGTAATATCTCCATGAATAAAGGTGTAGTTCGCGTTTTTTTCAAATCCTGCAAGGTTGTTTAGATTGCCTGCATACGTAAGCTTGTCTAGGTTAAAGACATGATAGCGACTATCTTTCAAAAAGCCTTTTACTACATGTGAGCCTATAAAACCTGCTCCGCCCGTAATAAGGACATTCATTAGTCTTCTTTTTTTGAAAGAATAAATGCGTCGAGGTGGATAACGATATAAAACAGCGAAAGTAAAATAAATCCTGCGAGCACGCCTTGAACTTTTTTGTTTTTCCAAGTAGACTTTTCTAAATATCCCACTGCTGGGAAAGCAGCGACTATATCCACAACGTTTTTAGCTTTTAACTTCGCTGTACGTATTCCTTCTAATTTGTCAGACAATTGAATTTTTCTGTTTAACAAGGATATTTCTGTGTTGTCCTTCGCTTTTTCGGACATATACAAATTTGTTCCGTTTGAAAATTCTTTATTTGCCTCTACAATTCTTACATCCTCAAATAAAGCCAGTAAGGAATCTGTTTGCACAATAGATACTTTGGTGATAGAATCGGCCAATTCTAAGTTTTTTAGTTGTGTGATTTGTTGGTCTTTAAAATACGTTATTTCAGAAACTGACTTTATCAACGGGAACAATAAACTCCCAAAAATGTCCTGCTTCAAAGACGTTACTTTTATAATGTGAATCTTACGATCATAACTGCTCATCTGCTTTGTATAATCCTTATAGGACATTTCTGTAGCTACTAATGAGTCTAATCCTGTGACATAAGCGTTGTAGTCTTGCAATAAGCGGGTTTCCGTAATAAAGGGATTGATTTCTACAGAAGCTATTTTTGCAGCATCGCTTGGAGAGATATCGAAAAATGTGCTCAGTTGTATAGAATCGCTTTGGTTGGCAAGATCATTTAAGTATTCCACGTTGCTATACAACTGTCGGGCACTGTCAAAGTGAGGTTCCAGCGTTGCCGTTGCTACGTATTTTGGCGGAGAAATTCTTTCAACAAAAACACCAGCCACGAGTCCAACAACACACGCAAGGGCAAAATACAAGATGCGTTTACGCACAAAAAAGGTGGCTGCTAAAATAGTGTTTAAAACAAACATAATAAGGGTGCCTGCCAAGGCAAAAAGCTTCGAAATACCCCTTCCAATCGAATTAAACAATACGCCTAAGTCAATTTCTTCGTTTTCGTTTGTATTTTTAGGTTTAGATGTACTCATGTTTTTGATTGTTTTTGTCTGTGCTGCGCAAATGCAGAACGGAAATTCTGTGTTTTTATTTTATTAAAATTGTTTGTTTAGCGCATTGGCTATTTTCCTGTCGTTTGTCAATCGAGGGGTTTTATTCTGTCCGCCAAGTTTCCCCATTTTTTTCATGTACTGTTCAAACGCGTCAGAAGGCAAGGGTTTGATGACCAATGGGCAAAGAACGCCCCCCGTAATTAAATCATCATAGTAAGTGTTCTGCTTGCGCATAAACATATCTAATGTTTTTGCAAATGTAGCCAAATCTTCTGGGTTGCTGTCAAAAGCAACCCACCATTCGTGATGTGGAAGCCCAGCAGCAGGTGCTACTTGTGGCGCAACCGTAAACTCCGTCACAGAAGCCTCGTGTAATTGTAAGGTCTCTTCCATGGCTTGTTCTACCTCTTTTCCGATTACGTGCTCGCCAAATGCTGAAATAAAATGCTTTATTCTTCCTGAAACTATAACACGATACGGTTTGAGGCTGACAAACTCAACGGTATCCCCAATATTATACCCCCATAAACCCGCAGAGGTATTGAGAATAATCGCATAGTTAACGCCCTTTTTAACATCTGCTAATAAAATGCGAGGCGGGTTTTCTTCGTGAATTTTGTCTGCTTCAACAAACTCATAAAAAATACCCGCATCCAGTTGCAAAAGCATTCCCTTCTCATCTGGATGATCTTGGAAGGCAATAAACCCCTCTGATGCTGGATATAGTTCTACGCTGTCAATCTTTTTGCCTATAAGCTCCTCTAAAACCGATCTATAGGGAGCATAATTTACGCCTCCATATACGAAGAGCGAAAAATTTGGAAAAATGTCTTTAATAGGTTTATTTGTTTTGGCGCTAAGGCGCTCAAAATACATC
>JAQWKF010000117.1 GCA_029247985.1 Flavobacteriaceae bacterium | reverse complement strand
TGCCCTAAAAAAGAGGTTTCCATGTTGATTGCGATATAGACTGTTGTCCATATTAACAGCAATGGAGTCTGTACTTCTTTTTTGATTGGAATAGGACACATGCGTTTGAATCGCTTCGGATTTGCTTATTTCTTCAATACTACTTGAAAGCGACTCCTCAAATGCTTTGGTTGATTTTGGCGGTATCGTAAAGTGAATGTTCATGGTCTTTTCCGAAATCATGAATTCTTTTGAAAAAAACAATTGTTCTGCGGCTGCAGTTCGCGTAATTCCCTTGTAGTTATGAAAAGGAATAAGTGCTTTAGGTAATTTACTTAAAAGTGTTTCCGTTTTTTGAATGAACAAATACCTATAATCATGTTGAAAAGCACCGTTTTGAAGTTCTTTTATTTGAGATTTTATGCTTTGGTAGAAAGGAAATTTTTCAAGTCCTCCCAAAAAGATGGCGAGCTTATATGTTTTTTTTCTGTTAAGATAGCTGCGTAATGTTTCCTTTTCAGCGTTATAGCGATCTATAAAATAATGAAGGAATTTAAACATTCTAGTTGCTAATCCAGACGCTGGTATAAAGCGAACCATAGAAAATGAACTCTTTTCTTGATCAAATAGCTTGGCGTAGTCAAGCATTTGTTGTTGCGTTAAAACTTGAATGCCATCTCTTTCAGTAGCTGGTCTAAGCAGTTTGGAGGCTGTGGTTCCTTTTTTAAGAAGGGCAAGTTGTGCTGCTACATCATCCGATGAAATGCCAATATCTTCAAAGAGCGCTAAATCTTGTTTCGTAAAACTCTGTTTCATTCATACTGTTTTAAATAGTCCTTGACTTGCAAAATGCGTGCCTCATGGGACCCTTTTAAAATGACGTAGGTAATGTTGTATTCGTTTAGTGCAGTTTTAAATGCAGCTAACATCTGTTGGCGCTGATGGGGACGGTCGCGCAACAAGTCTTGTTCAAAAGGAACGTCAATATCGGTTAAAAAGTATATGTCGTAGTGATTTACTTTGTTTGCTTCCAAAAGACGTGTATCACACCATCCATCAAAATAAGCTTTTGCATATACTTCTGTAGAAAGTAAATTTGTGTCACAAAACAAAAATGTATTGGCCTGTTGGGCTGCTTCATTTTCTAATTTCATTTGCCCTAGAGCAATTGGATAAATATCTTCTCGAGCACAAACTTCTCCAGTCCGCTCTAGTTTTTCTTCAAGATATTCACGTGCAAACTCGGGTACCCATTTCGTTTGATATATTTCAGCTAGTCCCTTAGCCAGTGTAGTCTTCCCAGTGGACTCAGGCCCAAAAAGAACAACTCTTATACAGCTGCTTATGTGTTGCTTAACGTTTTCCTCCATGCTAAATATCCGTAAATGGCAATGAATGTAAATATAAGATATTGAATGGAGGTAAGCGTAAGCCCTTTATAAATGTATAAAGGAACTGATATGACATCACCAACAATCCAAAAAATCCAATTTTCAATTTTTCTGCGTGCCATTAACCACATACCCACAAAGAAAACGGCTGTGGTTAGCGTATCCACATAAGCTGTCCAAGAGATCCACTTATCTGCTGACTGATATACTGCATAAACAAATATCAGAGTGGTTAAAAAGATTAGGGCTGAAGTCTTTTTTTCTAGTGCTGTCGTGCGTGATATAGGGGTAAAATCGTCATCTGTTTTTCGGGTCCATATGTACCAACCATAAATACTCATGACAAAATAGTAAGCGTTAATGAGCATATCTCCAAGTAATGCCCAGTTGTATAATAAATACACAAATATTCCTGTAGAAATAAGGCCTGTTGGAAACACCCAAATGTTATTCTGTTTGGCAAACCAAACACTCAGAAACCCAAATATTACAGCAATAAGTTCAAGTGTAACGTCTAGGGGTGCATATGTGGTATACTGGGCAAAAAGAACATCTATAAACTCATGCATATTAGCTTGTTTTAAGGGCAACCGCACATGAAAATTGATGCCAATGATAAATCCAGTTTTTTAACTCAACTATCCCCTCTTCAGTGTGTACCACTGCAACAGGATGTTCACAATCCATTTTAGCAGTTCTAATATGGTGAAGAAAACTCAATCCTTTTTTACCAAATGCCTTGTAGGCAGCTTCTTTTATGCACCATTGTGTGGTTCTAAAACGGTCTGATTCTTTTAACATACGCTCAGAACTGTGTAAGAACTTAGGTGCTATTCGCTGTACTTTGGATCGTTCTTTTTCGATATCAATACCAATAGGGTTGTCCCCTACAGCTATTGCTGCAAAATTGTGAGAATGTGTAATGGAAATAAACTTCCCATCAGCTAAATGCGGTTTTCCAAAGACATCATAATGCAATGCTGCAGGGGTATATCCTAGTGCCTTTAATAAGTGCCTAATGCTTAAAAACCCTTTTCGATGTACGTTGGATTTCATAGCCCCTAACCTGTTGATACACATATCAGTAAGCATAATATCTTGGCGTAACCAATCTTCAGATTCGTCTATTTGCCACACCAAAAAACGGGTATTGTGAGAAATCTTGTCCTTTTTGTAAATCGGCATTATATGTTGTAAATTTGCTAACTAATTGCTAGAAATCAAATATACAACTATGGACACGAAAACAACTACTTACGTGCCTTACAAAGTCAAAGATATTTCTTTGGCAGACTGGGGAAGAAAAGAAATTGAACTTGCCGAGGCAGAAATGCCTGGTCTTATGGCATTACGTGAAGAATATGGAGCTGAACAACCTCTAAAAGGTGCTCGCATCGCGGGATGTTTACACATGACCATTCAAACAGCTGTGCTAATTGAAACGCTTACGGCGCTAGGCGCCGAAGTAACATGGAGTTCTTGTAATATATTCTCTACTCAAGACCATGCTGCTGCTGCTATTGCTGCGGCTGGGATTCCCGTCTATGCATGGAAAGGCATGAGTGAAGAAGAGTTCAATTGGTGTATTGAACAAACAATATTTTTTGGTGAAGACCGCAAACCCTTAAATCTAATTTTAGACGATGGTGGTGATCTTACCAATATGATTCTTGATGAATTCCCAGAACTTGCAACATGCATCAAAGGGCTTTCAGAAGAAACCACTACGGGTGTTCACCGCTTGTATGAGCGTATGCAAAACGGCACGCTACCACTACCTGCCATCAACGTAAATGATTCGGTTACTAAATCTAAGTTTGACAACAAATACGGTTGTAAAGAATCAGCTGTGGATGCAGTACGCAGGGCTACAGATATCATGTTGGCTGGAAAGCGTGTAGTTGTTGCAGGTTATGGTGATGTAGGCAAGGGTACCGTTGCCTCTTTCCAGGGTGCTGGTGCTATCGTTACGGTTACTGAAATTGATCCGATTTGTGCACTTCAAGCGTCTATGGACGGTTTTGAAGTAAAGAAATTAGATACGGTCATCGGAAACGCAGACATTATAGTAACAGCAACAGGTAACAAAGACATTGTTGCTGAGCGTCATTTCCGTGCCATGAAAGACAAAGCCATTGTATGTAACATTGGTCACTTTGATAACGAAATTGACATGGCTTGGTTGAACGGAAACTACGGCGAAAGCAAAGTTGAAATTAAACCACAAGTGGACAAATACACCGTTGAAGGTAAAGATATCATTGTTCTAGCTGAGGGAAGATTAGTAAACCTAGGATGTGCTACGGGCCACCCTAGTTTTGTAATGAGCAACTCGTTTACCAACCAAACTTTGGCGCAAATAGAGCTTTGGAAAAATGCAGATAATTACGAAAATAAAGTGTATATGCTACCAAAGCACTTGGACGAAAAAGTAGCGCGTTTACACCTAGATAAGTTAGGCGTTGAACTTGAAGAGCTAGACAAAGACCAAGCGGATTATATTAGTGTACCTGTACAAGGGCCTTATAAACCCGAGTACTACCGCTACTAAAACAGCAATCTATTAATGTATCTAAAACCGAGGCTAATGTCTCGGTTTTTTTTGTCGTCTTCAAGAACGCTTATTGTCAAATCGCTTGGCTCAAAGCGATTTAGATGTGGTGGCTAACAAAAAACCCCTTCGCTTTTGGCAAAGGGGTTTTGTTTTTTTTACAAACTAAAAACTAGTCTTGTACGGGATCGATAGAAACGTACGAGCGATTGTTTTTCTTTTTAGTAAAACGCACAACACCATCCACTCTAGCGTGTAGCGTGTGGTCTTTGCCTAAGTATACATTATCTCCTGGGTGATGTGCCGTACCGCGTTGACGAACAATAATGTTCCCAGCGATGGCATGTTGTCCACCAAATATTTTAACGCCTAAACGTTTCGATTCCGATTCTCTACCGTTCTTGGAACTACCTACTCCTTTTTTGTGTGCCATGGCTTAATCTTTTATTTTTTTGCTTCAAGTGCCGCAATCAAATCGGCTTTTTTCATAGATGAAATTCCCGCAATACCTGCTGCTTTGGCTAGCTCCTTTAACTCGGCTACTGTTTTTGAAGAAAAATCAGCAGCTGCTTTAGGAGCCGCTTTTTTTGCAGCCTTTGGTGCTTCGGCTTTTGGTGCTTCAGCTTTAGCTTTTGGTGCAGCCTTCTTGGCTTTTCCAACTCCAACAGACTCGATAACAATTTCTGTCAACGATTGGCGGTGACCATTTTTAACACGGTACCCTTTGCGGCGTTTCTTTTTGAATACTATTACTTTGTCATCCTTTAGGTGACGAACCACTTTTGCCTCTACTGAAGCATTGGCTACAGCCGGGGCGCCTACGGTAACCTTGTCTCCGTCAGCCAACATAAAGACTTGGTCAAAAGAAACCTTGTCTCCTGTTTTGGCGTCCAAACGGTGTACAAATACCTTCTGGTCTTTTGCAACTTTAAATTGCTGCCCTGCTATATCTACGATTGCAAACATATCTTTTGTTTTATACGCTTCTTATTAAAGCGGGGGCAAATATACAATCTTGTATTGTATCAGGCAATATTTTTATGCGGTATCATTAATTTTAGCTGATTATAGAATAATTCTTTCAAATTAACTAACTTTAGTGGCTAACACCTTTTCGATCATGAAACATATATTATCCTTATTTATACTATTTGTTATGGGCTTTGCAAGTGCCCAATCCGTTTCTTTTGAAGAATACGATTTATCAAATGGTCTACATGTCATACTACACCAAGACAACACCGCCCCTGTTGTAACTACTTCTGTAATGTACCATGTTGGCGCCAAAGACGAACAACCTGACCGCACAGGGTTTGCACATTTTTTTGAGCACCTGCTTTTTGAAGGCACAAAAAATATTGAAAACGGCGCATGGTTCTCAATAGTAACCGAAAATGGTGGGTCCAATAATGCCAATACTACTGACGACCGCACCTATTATTACGAAGTCTTTCCTTCGAACAACCTAGAGCTAGGCCTTTGGATGGAATCTGAACGTATGCTACACCCCATTATCGAACAAGATGGTGTTGATACTCAAAACGAAGTGGTAAAAGAAGAAAAACGATTGCGTGTTGATAATCAGCCTTATGGAAAATTTTTAGAAAACGTTAAGAAACACCTGTTTTCCAAACATCCCTATCGCTGGACAACCATTGGAAAAATGGAGCATCTAGATTCCGCTACACTTGACGAATTTTTAGCATTCAATAAAAAATTCTATGTGCCCAACAATGCCGTTTTGGTTGTAGCTGGTGATATTGACATAGATAAAACCAAAAAAATGGTTGACACCTATTTTGGAACCATTCCTAGAGGAAAAGAGATAGAAAGAGTTTCAATAAAGGAAGATCCAATTCAAGAAGCCTTAAAAGCCGAGGCTTATGATAGCAATATTCAAATTCCCGCCATTATCACGGCTTATCGTACACCTTCCTTTAAAAGCAGAGAATCACGTGTTTTAGACATGATTTCTACATATTTAAGCGATGGCCCAAGTTCCAAACTTTACAAACGTTTGGTTGATGAAAAGAAAATGGCGCTCCAGTCGGGAGCAATAAACATCGCCCAAGAAGATTATGGCATGTATGTGATTTTCGGCTTGCCGCAAGGAGACTTTAAACTAACAGACCTGATAACAGAAATGGACGACGAGATTGCTATGCTTAAAGGGGAGCTTATTTCGGAGCGTGATTACCAAAAACTACTCAACAAATTTGAAAACGGATTTGTAAGCTCAAATGCCTCTGTTGAAGGAATTGCTAATTCACTTGCCCGATATTATATGTTATTTGGAGACACCAATCTAATCAATAATGAAATTGATATATACCGCTCCATTACACGCGAAGAAATCAGAGAAGTAGCTAACAAATACTTAAATACAAATCAACGTTTGGTACTTGAATACTTACCAGAAGAAGAAGCCGCTAACTAAACTTATTATCATGAAAAAATTACTCGTACTATTTACCTCCTTACTGGCGTTATCTGCAATTGGTCAAGTTGACCGAAGTAAACAGCCCGTTCCTGGTCCAGCCCCAACCATTCAAGTTAAAGAGCCGCAACAATACAAACTAAAAAATGGTCTTACCGTGATGTTGGTTGAAAACAGAAAACTCCCACAAGTAAGTGCTAGTTTAAGTTTGGACAATCCGCCCATTTTAGAAGGAATTAAGGCAGGTTTAAGCGACCTAACTGGTAGCTTACTAGGAAAAGGTTCAAAAAAAATAGCCAAGGATGATTTCTATGATGAAGTAGATTTCATGGGGGCCAACATCAACATCAGCTCGTCTGGTGCATTTGCCCAATCCTTGACACGCTATTTTGAAAGAACTTTTCAGATGATGGCTGACGCAGCCATAAATCCTAACTTTACAGAGGAAGAATTTACAAAAGAGCGTGACTTAATCATTGATGCATTGAAGTCATCAGAAAAAGATGTTACTACTGCAGCTAGACGTGTTGAAAGGCTATTGGCATACGGTGGAAATCACCCTTATGGGGAATATACAACACCAGGCACCATAAACAATATCAAATTAGCAGATGTTCAGCGGTTTTACGACTTTAGGTTTAGACCCAATAATGCTTATTTGGTTATTGTTGGTGATATTGACATGGAATCCGTTCGTCCGCTTGTGAAAAAGTATTTTGGAAAATGGAAGCCTAATCCTGTTGCTTCAAGTCCAATTCCTGAAGTAAGTAATGTTTCCAGCACACAAATAGATTTTGTGAATATGCCTAATGCAGTTCAATCAGAAGTTGTGGTTCAAAGCACTGTGAACCTAGCTAAAAAAGATTCAGCATATTTTGCGGTATTAATGGCAAACTCCATACTTGGTGGTGGAGGTGAAGCGCGTTTATTTCTAAATCTACGCGAAGACAAAGGATATACCTACGGTGCATACTCAAGCATTGGAAACAACAAGCGTACCGCAGCACGTTTTCGCGCATCTGCAAGCGTAAGAAACGAGGTCACAGATAGCGCTGTCGTTGAACTATTGAATGAAGTGAAGCGCATACGCTCTGACTTAGTTACGGATAGTGAATTAAAAAAGGCAAAAGCTAAGTATGTAGGTAGTTTTGTTCGTTCTTTAGAAAGGCCTTCAACTATTGCTCAATTTGCGCTAGATATTGCAACCGAAGACCTTGACAAAGACTTTTATAAAACCTATTTAGATAAAATTAATGCCGTTACTGCTGAGGATGTTAGAAACGTTGCCCAGAAATACTTTAATGTGGATCAAGCAAGAGTAGTTGTTACTGGTAAGGGAGTTGATGTTCTTGACAATCTTGAAAAGGTAGATTTTAACGGCAAGCGACTTCCAGTCAATTATTATGACAAATATGGTATGCCTATTGAACGTCCAAGGAAAATCGCTGTTGCAGAAGGTGTTACGGCGGCAAGTATTTTAGCCAATCATATTGATAAGACAGGCGTCAATACCTTAAGTGATCTAAACGAGATTAAGCTGATATACAAAGGTACTTTTATGCAAATGGACATCAAGGTTGAAGAAACCTACTCCGCAAACAGCCAGAAACAAGTGATTTCAGTAGGTGGAAACGCTATGATGACGAGTGTTGTGGGTGAGCAGGGTGCCTTCATGAAGCAGGGGCCAAATAAAATGGACTTGCCTAAGCTGATTCATGACGATCTTAAGAAATCTTTAGGAGTTGTCCCAGAAATCGGCTTGCTTGCAAGCGGAGAGGCTGTTTTAGAGGGAATAGAAAACGTGAATGATACTGAAGCTTATGTAGTTAAAGTCCCAGGAGTTGGGGTTAGTTACACCAACTACTACAGCAAAGAAACAGGCTTGAAGATTAAAGAATCTACAATGGTAAATTTCAACGGTCAGATGCAAACAAACAGCACAGATTATCCAAACTATAAAGAAATTTCAGGCTTAGTAATGCCCAGTGAGAAAAGCTTTAATTTAGGGGGGCAGGAAATTTCTCTTACACTTGAAGAAGCTATTGTTAATCCAAGTAAATAACTTACTTGCTTTTCTTGTGTGCTAAAGAAACGCCCACAAGTATTATCACAGTGGACAATAACTGGTATCCACTTATTTTCTCTCCATCCAGTGTGCCCCAAAAGAGGGCAACTATGGGTAGGGTGTATGTTACCGATGAAACAAACACGGTAGATGCCATTTTGACAAATCGGTTAAACATTACTTTGGCTATTGCCGTACCAAAAAATGCAAGTGTCGCTACATAGCCCAAGCTCGTAATTACTTCTGGTTTTTGCAGCTTATAAACTGAAAAGAAATCCGAAAAAAACAGCATTATCAATGCTGGAGGGAGAATAGCAATAAAATTTCCTAAGGTCATGGCCATTGGAGATACGGCTGACAACTTATGTTTGAGGAAATGAATATTGATTGCATAGCACATCGAAGCGCTTATGATAAGTAATACGTAGCCAATGGGTTGATTGGGATTGATTTGTGCTCCTCCCCAAACCAAACCTAAAGAACCTATAAATCCGAGTACAACTCCAAAATACTGACGCGCAAGCATACGAGTGGCAAAGAGTGTAATCCCTACCAGTACAGTGAATATTGGGGTTAACGAATTCAAAATAGCCGCAACAGACGAGTCGATGTGCAACTGAGCAAAAGCAAAAAAGAAAGAAGGAAAAAAAGTGCCTAAAAACCCTGTTATAATCAGCCATTTCCATTGATAGCGGGTTAATCCTGACAAAGATTTAAAGCCCAAAATAAGTAAGAAAAGAGTGCTGATAACAATACGTGCACTTCCCAATTCAATGGGCGAAAGTCCAACGAGCCCACGCTTAATAAGGATGTATGAACTCCCCCAAATCAATGAAAGTAAAAAAAGGTACAACCATTTGTTCTCAGGGATTCTTATCATGGCTGTGCAAAGCTGGTAAAAAAGGATGAAAAAATGGCTTTTTTTACTACATTTGATTAAAACTTAATATTATGAAACGCCCTATTTTTTATGTTTTGATACTTCTACTTGCTAGTTGTACTTCCAAAAACCCAACAAAAAAAACAGTCAGCCACACCGAGGAGACAAAGGTGGAAATGTCCACGGAAAATCTTTCAAATATATCTTTCCAAGTCGATGGCATGACATGTGAAGTTGGATGTGCTGCACGTATTGAAAAGAAAGTCGCAGCCATGGAAGGAGTTGCAAAGTCTAAGGTTGATTTTGAAACCAAAACAGCCTATATTTCTTTTGACCCAACCACAACCTCATTTGAAAACGTCAAAACTACCATAGAATCTCTTGGAGATGATTATAAGGTAGGTGAGGCAACGTCCATGCCTGCTTTTACATTTGATCACCAAGGCAAAAAATGTGACCCCAATTGTGAAAAAGCATGCTGCGCTAAAAAGAAAAAGTGCGACAAGTCTTGTGACAAAGCCTGTTGTAAGAAAGAGGGAGCGGACAAAAAAGCATGTAAAGCTAGTTGTGAAAAACCTTGTTGCGCCAAAGAAAAAGAAAAAGCGTAGCTATTGCCAACGTAAGGTTTCTAGCATTTTTTGTACATCATTCCTAATATATCCAATGGCTGGTGCCAAGGAATCGTAGTTGGGTGATGCAGAAAAAAGCAATGATCCAGAAATAAAATGTTTTTTGGTGTCTGTAGCGAAAAAATGGAGGTTCGAGGGTGAATCGCCAATCAACGTAACACAGCTGCCCAAAACTTCTTTTTCCTTGTCCTCATAAGTGCTTTCATTGATACGTTGCGTCCCCTTGCCAAAAATCGTAAGCCGGTTTTCAAAATCCATAAAAAGGGTATCCAAAGAAGTCTTGTGCAAATCAAAGTAGGTGACATAAATTTTTGCTTTTAGCAAAGGGTAGTCTAGCGTTGTGCCACACGAAGACAGTTGCATTGGAGTTGACACTTCATTGTACATAAAGCGGTAAACACAAGCATTGGGGGCATAATCATTGTATTGTGGTTCTGGATAGCTCAAGGCCAAGGCTGCAAAGGGCTTGGGTACTTGATGTTGACATCCCAAAAACAAAAACAGAAAGAATAAAATTCGCATCATGCGAGTTGTACTTTAATTTGTTTAATACGTTTGCGATCAACAGCTTCAATGGTAAAAACAACATTTTTGAACTGGAAGTTGGTATTGATTTTAGGAAAGGATCCCAATTGTTCCAATAAAAATCCGGCAACAGTTTCAGACTCTCCCTTGTTTTGCTCAAAATCATCCGTATTGGAAAGCTTGGTTACCGCATAAAAATCTTGCAAAGAGGTTTTTCCGTCAAAAACAAAAGTATTGTCGTTGAGTTTTGAATAACTAATATCTGTTTCATCAAATTCATCAGTGATATCCCCTACAATTTGTTCAATAACATCTTCCAAAGAAATAACACCTGAAGTACCGCCATACTCATCTACCACAACCGCAAGGTGAATACGTTTAAGCTGAAATTCTTGTAATAAATCGTCTAGCTTTTTGTTTTCTGGCACAAAATAGGGCGTTCTTAAAAGCTTAGTCCAGTCGTAATTTTTTTTATCAAAGTGAGGTAACAAATCCTTTACATACAGAACCCCAATAACGGTATCTATAGTCTCGCTGTATACTGGAACACGGGAAAAGCCTTTTCCAACAATTTGATCCACAACTTCTGTGAATGCTGTTGATTCATCGAGTGCAAAAACGTCGATGCGTGGACACATGATTTGTTTGGTGTCGGTATTACCAAATGTAACAATCCCTTTTAAAATTTTTTGCTCGTCTTTAGTGGTTTCAGAATCGTCGGTCATCTCAAGGGCTTGCGACAAATGATCAACAGAAATATTTGCGCTTGTTTTACCTAGTCGTTTTTGAAGGATAAAGGTGAGGTAACTCATGGGATACGTTAATGCAAAGAACACATATTTATCTAGCAGATAGATAGGTATAGACATCCGTTTTGCGAAGCCTTCGGGATTTTTGTTTGCATAAATTTTTGGGAGTATTTCGCCAAATAATAAAACCACTGTGGTTATTAGCCCTACTTCGGCTAAAAACCGTAGACTTGACTGAGAAATACTATCAAAAAGTAAAGAAGTCATCGATGTAAAAAGCAATACAGTAGCGATGTTTATCAGGTTGTTCAGCAACAAAATAATGGCTAGCAAGCGTCTTGGGTTTTTTCGCAAGTGCGCAAGTATACGCAAAGGTCTAGTGGGCGCATTTACCGCCGCTTTAATATAGGATGGCGAAAGGGAAAAAAAGGCAACTTCTGAGCCTGAAACCAATGCAGAACTTAGCAAAAGCATCAACAATAGGAATGCTTTGACTGTTTCTAGTGTCTCAAAACCAATAACCAAATAAGGTATGTCCAACAATTAGGATTTAGAATGGCAAGTCATCGTCACTTGCAGGTTGGTTTGCCTGAGTTGGCTGGGCGGGTTGAGTTGATTGTGATGGCTGTTGTTGAGCCGCTTGTGTTTGCGTGGCGTTTCCATCGCTAGGGCGTTGGGTTAAAAAAGTAAAGTCATCAACGTGAATTTCAGTTGAATAACGGTCTTTACCGTCATCTCCTTGCCACTTTCGGGTCTTTATACGTCCTTCAACATAAACGCGGTCTCCCTTTTTTAGATACTTTTCACAAATTTCTGCTGCCTTATTTCTTACAACAGCATTATGCCATTCGGTGTTTGTTACTTTCTCACCTGTTTGTTTACTTGTGTAGGTTTCATTGGTCGCTATGGGGAATCTGCCGATACAGTTTCCGCCTTCAAAATAGGTCACTTTGACGTTGTCGCCCAAATGCCCAATCAACATAGCTTTGTTAAGTGTTCCGCTCATAATAGATTTTATTTCAAATGTACATTATCGGATGAACTTGTCCAAAAAACGTTCTATTAAACGGGGAACTGCATAATCAGGAACGCTAGACCAAGAAATGGGCAGGGTTTCATCAATGTTTTCTAGTACATAGAAATATGTGTGTAGCGCTTGATGGCTGAGTTTGTGAATCACTGCTTCTTCTTGAAATTTGGTCCAATGAGCCGCTTTGGCCCATTCAGGTACATCATCATGTGCTTGAAGTGCATCAACGGACAACAAGTCTTTAGCCTCAATAAGCGGAAATTCATAAAGCCCCTGCCAGATGTCTTTTTGTTCACGTTTGCTTAGAAGGGTATTATTATTTTGATCTATGGGTATCAGATAATGAAAATATCGTTTCTTGATAGGCTTCGCTTTTACTTTAACAGGAAGTTCGGCCACACGATCATCAGCCAATGCCAAGCAGCTATCCGACAAAGGGCAAGTTGTGCAATGCGGTTTTTTTGGTGTGCAATGTAGCGCACCAAATTCCATTATGGCTTGGTTGTAAGCTCCAGGTGATTTTGGGTCGATAAGGGATTGCGCCAAGGCTTGAAAAGATTTAATTCCTTTGGGTTGATTTATGGGGATGTCATTATTAAAATGGCGTGCCAAAACACGATATACGTTTCCATCAACAACAGCGCAAGCTTCATCAAAACAAATAGATGCAATAGCGCTTGCGGTATAGGGCCCAACCCCTGGTAACTTGAGGAGTTCTTGAAGTGTGCTTGGGAAGTTGCCTTCATATTGTTCGCTTACTCGTTTTGCAGCCTTATGTAGATTTCTAGCACGACTATAATAGCCAAGGCCTTGCCAGCGCTTTAAAACCGCATCTTCACTAGCTTGTGCAAGATCATGGACGGTTGGAAAATCATGCCAGAATCGCTCAAAATAGGGCAATCCTTGCGCAACACGTGTTTGTTGTAAGATAATTTCAGAAAGCCAAACCACATAAGGGTCTTTGGTTTGTCGCCAAGGCAAAGCGCGCTTGTGTAGACCATACCAAGCTAACAATTTAGTACTGAAACGTTTCATGCATTCAAAAATACATGCAAAGAATGAGTTTTAGATGTTTAAAATCACATAAACGTTGAATTAAATTTTTATATTTGCTCACCTAAAATTTACAACCACACAAGAATTTAAGGATGACAAAAGCCGAAATCGTAACAAACATTTCAGATAAACTGGGAGTTGAAAAGAGTGATACGCAAGAGATTGTGAATCACTTTATGAAAGAAGTAAGAAGTGCATTAGAATCTGGTGAGAACGTTTATTTACGTGGATTTGGAAGCTTTGTAGTTAAAACCCGCAAAGCCAAAAAAGGCCGTAATATTTCAAAAAATGTTACTATTGATATTCCAGCACACAATATACCCTCATTTAAACCTGCAAAGGAATTTTTAGAAGAGGTTAAAACTAAAGTAGTCGTTAATTAACGGCTACACATTATTAATTATTTAGATTATAACATATGCCAAGTGGTAAGAAGAGAAAAAGACACAAGGTAGCCACGCACAAGCGTAAAAAAAGAAGTCGTGCTAACAGACATAAGAAAAAGTAAACTTCTTTAATCTTTGAACATTTAAGTTCTTTGACATGGACTAGTATCAAAGTTGTTCGCTTTGATTTAGGTCCCCCGATAACATTGTTCAATTGATTCACATAGACTGTGAATCTAAAAATCATTATTGTGAGTAAAGAACTAATTATTCGTTCGCGATCCTCTGCAGTTGATTTTGCCTTACTTAAAGACGGAAAGCTCGTTGAGTTTC
>JAQWKF010000113.1 GCA_029247985.1 Flavobacteriaceae bacterium | reverse complement strand
ATTAAATATGGTAATTAAGTACAATAGAACATCAACTATCAACCAAAAGGGAGGAAGGTTTGAGTTAGATAAGAACAAATACGATTTAACTATAAACGATTTCGGAGTTAGTGGTAAAATACCCTTCAAAAAGAGAGAAGGAGGTTTTCAACTTATTGAATTGGTAAATGAAGGGAAAGTTGAAAAGGTTGTGTTTGAGGATTTGAGTAGATGTGGTAGAACTCTGAAAGATTCAATCAACACATTAGATTTCTTTTTGGAGAAAGGTGTGGTGATTAAAATCCGAAACATTGGTATTGAATCTCATACTCCTAAAGGTGATAAGAACCCTATGTGGAATATTGTTACTTCTATCCTTTCATCTGTTTACGAAATGGAAAGAGAGAGAATCTTAGAGGTTACTGAGATGGGGAGAAAGAACTATGTAATGAATGGAGGTAAGTTAGGAAGGAAGGTTGGTAGTAAAGAGAAAACAGTTGTGTGGTTAAACAAACCCCAAACCAAATCCATTATGAAACTTCTCAAAATGGGAAAATCCCATAGAGATATCATTGGAAGGTTGAATTGTTCTCCTAAAACAATTACAAAGTGTAGAAATCATTTGAAAAAGGATTTAGTAAGTGTGTAATGAGTAAAAAGAAGAAACAAAATAAAAGAATCAGAGAAGGATTCGGTACTTTAACTCTGAAGGAATTGATAAATAGAGGTGAGTACCCACCATTCTACCACTTAGGGGATGGGAAGTACATCGGAGGGTTAACGGTACCTTCTAAGTAGAATTAAAAAAGGGTAAGAACCTATTGGAACTTAACCTTATATATTTTAGTTACTCAGATTTTAATTGGGGTTACAATTTGTAAAGATTGGTTTTGGTAGTGACCATTGTGGATTGTTTTTTGAAAAATCACTACATTGGTTTACACTCGAAACGTTCCAACTAGATAAATTTTGATTAAAATAACCACCATCAAAATTACCAAAAAACATCTGAGTCATATCCTCAACACTACTCACATCCCAATTGGAAATATCTCTGTTGAATTTTGAAATATAAAACATTCCGTTCATGTATTTAACATTACTTACATCCCAATTTGATATATCTCCGTTAAATTCCGATTGATTTGAAAACATATGAGACATATCAATAACATTACTCACATCCCAATTTGATATATCTCCATTGAATACGGTGAATTGAAACATATGAGACATATCGTTAACACTACTAACATCCCAATTGGAAATATCAAGATTAAATATTCTATTTTGTCTAAACATATTTCTCATGTTAATTACACTACTCTCATCCCAATTTGAAATATATTTATTGAACACAGAGGATAAAAACATCTGAGTCATATCCTCAACACTACTCACATCCCAATTGGAAATATCTCCATTAAACATTTCGTTTTGACCAAAAAGATTCATCATACTAATAACACTACTCACATCCCAATTTGAAATATCTCCATTGAAATTAGAGTTATAAAACATTTGAGTCATATCGGTAACACTACTCACATCCCAATTTGAAATATCTCCATTGAAGGTGTTTTTATTGTCATTTTCTCCTCTGAACAAATCCCTCATATCATTTATTTTTGAAGTACAAACTTTAGATAAATCTTCATTATTAGAAATCATACCTCTAAGTTGTCCTTCACTTATAATAGTATAGGTAATCCCATTAACTTCACCAGTATCACCTACTTCACCCCACTCGTACGATTTAATAGTAATACCGTTATCATCTAAATATATAGGATTTAACATACATCCATTATCATCCACAGGGATACCATCTCTTGTATCACTACAAGTATCTACATCATCACTCACTCCATCCCCATCGGAATCCATCAACTTGAAGTTTCCAACTAAGTTTTTATCACTATCCATTGTAATAGTTAGTGGAGTTTCAGAACCACTCCAACTACCACTCCATTTTTCAAACTCATAATTTGAATTTGGTGTCACAGTAATTGTAACCTCAGTTCCTTCTTCGTATTCACCAGTTGTAGGATTAATCGTTCCACCTTCAGTTGGATTGGAAGTTACACTGAGAGTGTACATAGTAGGGTCTTCTTCACACCCAATAAAAAAAATTGTTGTTAAGATTATCAATATCCTCTTCATAATTCTCACTTCAAAATTGATGTTTTCAAATTTAAGAGAATTTGAGTTAAAACCCAATAAAAATTGGGATTGAAGTGGATAGTGGAGGTGAATTACCCTATCAAAATTCTGTAAAAATATTTGGTTTTTACAGAGGAATAAATAAACCACCCCCACACTTATTTATAGAGTGTTTGAGGTGGTTTTCTCATTTTAGTATATCAATCTATCACTCTGATTCTTATTGGTTCTTAGAACCTCTCTACAAAGAAAAACCCCCACCATTACTGATGAGGGAGTTTCCCAATTATGAATATGAAGTAACAAAAATCATATCTCTTAATTTTTAATTGTTTAATTCATATTCAGTTAGGAATTCACTACACTCCAATAATGTTGAAGGGAAATAATCTATGTGAATGTGTGATTTCCTAAGTTCTCCATCTACATAAACTTTGAAGGAGTTGTTATCTTCCTCTTTCCATAAAAAATTCCTTCCGTTAAATGTTAATTCTGTGTATCTCATTGTATTTATCATAATTTTTAATTTTTGTTTTATTGTTTTTTATTTGTTGGTTTATTAAATAATTGATGTCATTTCTATTGTTGTGGAGTACTCCTACATCCATTCTGTTTTCTGAAAAACTCCATACCACTTCCCAACAATTATGTTCTCTATAATCTCTAAAGAGAATTCCATTGATTGGTTTTTTGGGTTCCTTAATCAGATAGGGTTTGTAGTAATACCCTTCCACTAATTTTAATTGGAACTTATCATTGATTTGGATGATTTCAGTTCCATAACTTTCATTGATTTTTGTATTCATAACTTATTTATTTGTTGGTTCTCACTTAAAAGGGAGGAGAAACCATTAACCCCTTTTACATCTATATATTTAGTACTCAATTCACTTACACACTAATTTCATTTTTAGTGTTAGTAAAAATTTCTAAATCATTTATCACCTTAGTTAAGGTTGATATCTGATAACCCCATCGAGTTTGGTCATAGGTATAATCACATTCAGATTCGTAACCACCTTCATTAAAAGTTTTATCTGAATCCGATTTTCTATTTCTTAAATCAGAAATTTCTTTTTCGTAATTCTTAATTAACCCTTTCAAAATTGTATCACTCATAATTTTTAATATTTAGTTTTTGATTCCCACTTAATTGAGGAGGGGAATCGTTTCCCTCACTTACAATCCTATAATTAGTCGATGTTTTACTTACACTCTAATTTTATTTTTAGTGTTAGTAAACTTTTTGTTCTCTCATCATTTTTATTATTAACTCTCATCTTCTTCTATATAGAAAGTCAAAAATTCACCTACACCCAACTTTTCAGTTTAGTGTTAGTAATTTTTATTGGTGATGGGGATTTTTTACTTTAGTGGTGTGGATTATCGTATCAAAAAAGTTGGTGATGATTGGGAATTTCTTCCGAAAAAGGAAAGAGATGAGAAGAGGGAGTATGAAAATCTTACTATCAGAATTAAAAGAAGAGAAAAGAAGATTGAATCTGATTTAGAAAAGATTAAGGAACTCAAAAAGGAGTTGAGAAAATGGAAATCAGATAGAACTAAGGGATACCACAAAATGGTTAAGTACCATAAGAAGTTCTTACCATCATTCTCAACATTTTTAGGAAGTGAAGATGATGGTAACCCTCAATGGGGGATGTGGGTGAATATTGGAAATAAGAGAAGGTATATCTATATCGGAACTGTAAGTGAAGTATCCTATCAATTAGATTTATTAGAGAACAATGTTCCTCATTACAATAAGAATAATAGATACGAAGATGGTCCGATGGGTTACTATGGTTCTCTAAATCCTACAAATCAAAATGAAGGGGATTTATTGGAGAATGAGGATTTTGATATTATCAAATCCAAAATTGAATCCTATTTATGTGATGTGATTAGGAAAAAGATGTTGGGTATCCTAAAGAAGGATGGGAACTTAGATAGATTCTACGATACGAAGAAGTATAAACTGAAGGGTGTTGATATTCTTTATGATTTATATAAGAAAACACCACATTACACACCTCCACAAAAAGAAAGAGAAAAGAAAAAAGGTGGTAGGTTACGTTCTATAAAAGTTGGTAAAAAAAGAAATTGGTAACTAACTTAAATAATATGAAAACAATCATACTCTTTTCAATTCTAATTACAACTCCTTTATTTTCTCAGAATAAAGAAATACCAACTATTCAATATGATAATCAAGGATTTTCTCCAGTTGTATTTGATGTTGGTGAATTATCAGAGGAAAAAATATACGATAACATTTATGTGTGGATATCTAAATATTATAAAAATCCTGATTTTGTAATTAAATCAAATATTCCTAATAAACTAATAAAAATCAATGGTTATAAGGAAAACTCCCATGGTTACAACCAAATGGGGTTTAGAGTTTACAATAACATGAGATATTATATAACCTTTGACATAAAAAAAGGAAAATATAGATTTTCATTTGAAATTGATAAAATCACTAATGAAAATAATGGAGAGGGGTATTATCCTGAAGATTTATTCAAAAGAGGACAGATAAGAAAAAATAAAATATACAGACAAATGTATTCTGAGTTATTGTTAAGTATTAACGATATTTCTAATTCACTTTATAACTCATTCGAAAATAAAAATGATGATTGGTAGGATTATACTCCTACCATATATTTATCTTCCCACTCCAATAAATCCTTCTTCCTTACGAACCTTTTATAGGGTGATATCTGAATCATTGGTAGGTTGTAGTTATGAACCCAATCCTCAATGGTTTTTCGGTTTACTCCGTAAATCTGTTGTAGTTGTTGTTTTGAAATTCTCTCTTCCATTTGGTTATTCTCCTTTATAGTTTATTTGTTGTAATATCTTTCTATCCATTCATCAAAGTTGATTTCAACTTCTCCGTTGGTGAAGATGATATCATCACAGTTAGTACCTTCTTTTTGAACCCATTTGTTGAGTTGAGGTTTTGGTTTTGTTGGTGTATCGTTCTTCTTTCTTCTCATATATATAAATATATACTTATGAGAGATTCCGTAATTTTTTAATCAAATCCGAAGGATGTTTTTAGAACTCCCATAAAATCATCTAACTCATCGTTATCTAATTTTCTGAATAATCCTCTTCGTAAATCTGAAACCAACTTCATACCCTCTCTATATCCTTTAGATTGAGGTTTTACAGTGAACTTCTCATCTAATAAATCCTCCACATCCAATTGAATCAAAACATCTCTTAATTCCTCATCAGAGAGTTCCTCATCCTCAACCTCAACCTCATCTTCATATTCCAATTCTCTGAGGATTTCATCTAAATCAATTTCTACCTCATCTTCTATCTCTTCATATGGTTTCTTTCCTCCAAAGGTTTTCTTTAGGTGGTTGGTTGGTGATAATCGGTTATGGTATTTTGATGGTTCTACCATTGATACCACTTCGTTCATTGGTTGAGATAGTTGTTTTAATCTATCTCTTAATTCATTTCCTTTTAGTTGAGTTGTTTTAATCATTGTTCTTTCCTTTCTAATAAATATCTCTCCCACTCACTTTCCTCCTCTTTTGAGTTGGTAAAGAAGTATCCTTCTCTTTGAATATTTGGATTGTAGTTATCTCCTTTTGAGTGGAGGAAGTTACCATCTGAATCAAATACCCATCGTTGTGAGTTACTGTAATAGTTTTCCATTTAGTATAAAATTTTAGTTAATTCATTTTTGTTTATATATCCTTTGAAACCAACTTCATCCCAAATGTTATGGGTATGGATTTCTCCCCATTTCCCATTATTGATTTTTACTTCATCTAACCCCTCATAATCTTTATTCCATACATTTCCTCCAATGAATCTATTTAGTTCGTTATAGAGGTTCTTATCGTTGTTATATTGGATAAGAAGATGTGAGTGATAGTTACCTTTTAAGTAATCTTTCTCTGTTGAGTAATGAGTGATGATATTATCATTCTTCTTTAGTTTTTTATGAAGTGTAAGAATCTGTTTATCTAATAATTTCTTATTAGTTCTACTTCTCCTTCTAATCATTATTCCTATTGATTTCATATGAAATACCCATTACACCTCAACGGTGTTAATCTTAATTTGAAACGTTTGGTTTTACCTTCTTCAACTACTTTCGTAGTAATGGGGAGTTGTGGTTTTCCACTCCCTTCTACAGTATAAATAGAGAGTTCTATCCCAAAACGTAAAAAAGTGGTTTGAAATGGTAAATTTTTTCAGAAATGAATGTAGGTTTGAGTTCCAATCGGTATTTGAACCTACTTGGTTCGATAGGTTAATGGTAGGTTCGAACAACGAACCAACTTGGTTCGACAATCGAACCACCTAAAATACTTAACTCATTGATAATCAGTATATATACAACCTTCCTTTGAGGACAGGTGGGACCACCAACACGCCCCTTCTTTACGGAGGGGCTTTTTTGTTCTTAGGACTTGAATTGTTGAAAGAGGCAGAAAAGGAGGGTTACGTTTGTTTTGTTTCTATTTTCCCCAACAGATTTAAAATTACAACAACCAACCCTATTATAAACTGAAAGGTAAAACTCCAATGAAATTCTCCTTTTTCAATTAGATTTATTCCCCCACTTAACATAAAAAGGGTTCCGTAGCAATACCAAAAGATTTTTCGAAAGCGTGTTTTTTTAGTTCCCGACAATTTCATTGTCTTGATAGAAACAATATGTAGAACTCCTATAAGAACAAACGTCCCCATTAAAATTAAAAACCCCTTTCCCATATTATAAAGCTATGTTTTTCAAGCCTTAATTCCAAGCCTAACCCATTTGTGGGCACAAGCGTACTGAAATATTGCACTTGGCTACCTGAGAGCCAATGGTTTTAAGCGGGAATAAAAGTCAGGCATGACGATCAGCATATTTTACTTTAAGGGGTTAAGCTTTAAAGAGAAAAAGACTACACAGACCTTGTGTGCTTGGTGCCGTTTATGGTCAACAGCCTATCGGATTAAGCTGAAGTGACCAGAGAACGACCTTCCATCCTTAAGGGAAACATGAAACCAGTAATCGTCATTTGGCATTGGCGTTCCTTTGAATGTTCCATTCCACTCATCGTCTTTATTGGTAAGGGTCTTGATTAACCTTCAACAACTTAGCATTATGATGGGCATGCGAAAGGAGGCCTTTACTATTTCCTATGCCTACACATACGGACTTGAAGATATACAGTTAGCAGGCTTTACAGGGCATCTTTTTACTCTAGGTATTGATATCTTTCAAGACACATACAGGCCTATTACCATTCGTGGAATATTGTAATTTTATTGATAACGAAGAGGCTTTTTTTATTTTTAGGAAATGAAAACGTTAACGAAACAGACTTATTTTACAGCAGCGATGACTAAAGTTCCAGCCCACTGATCTTTAGCGCCAACACGCCAAGAGTGCACGTTAGTAAATCCCGCATCTACAAAAAAACCGACCCAGGCTTCCTCAGGCAGTAGCTGCATAATGGAAACCCCACAGTCTTCGGGCCAAGAGTGAGAAGCTGGATTTTCTTTATAGAAGTCGAGCCCAACAATCAGACAACCCCCTTCATTCAGCCAGTTTTTATGAACATTAGCGATAAAGGCTTTTGGGTCAGAAAGGTAATAAACCACTTCCATGGAGTGTACAATATCTACTTTGTCAGTAGGCATCCAATCGCTTAAATCCGCATGCGAGTATGTGCCAGTGGGATCAATTGCTTGTGCTTTTTCAATCATCTTCTGCGCGCCATCAACACCAGCAGCATAAGCACAGTTGTTGTGTGCTTTTACCAGCCGCACTACCCATCCATTCCCACATCCAGCATCTATAAAACGGAAGTTTTTTTTGTCTTTTAAGACATATTCAAGCATGTTGTTTACCGCCTTTTCATGCCCTTTGGCCATGGGCTCGTCTCGACCTGTTGCTGCCCATTCACTAAATACTGCTGTTGGAATCTTTTTCATTTATCGTATCAAGCTAAAATGACCTGTAAACGTTCGCCCGTCTTCTAACCCTACACGGAACCAGTAATCATCTGAGGGCATTCGTGCGCCGTTATACGTCCCGTCCCATCCAGGACCGTCAGGGGCAATTTGTGCTAATAGCCTTCCGTGTCGATCAAAAATATAAATCAATGACTTTGCCTGGAATACACCGTTTACTCCAAGTATTTGCCAAGTGTCGTCTGTGCCATTGCTATTTGGCGTAAAGTAAAGCGGATAGCCAATTATAGAAGCCTCGACACTTTTTGTGCCACATCCGTTTTTATCTTTAACCGAAACTTGGTGTATGCCTGGCGACACGTCTTCAAAAACAGGACTATCTTGATAAGGGCCTCCATCTAACGAGAACACATAGTCGCCAATACCCAGCGCACCTATTCCGGTCAGCACTTCAATTCTGTTGCTGCCATTTCCAGTCAAGTCAAATACGGTTAAATCGTCAAGGTCAAAAAGCGGAAACTCTGATTCATCTACCACAATAGTTTTGCTTGTCTCACACCCCGACAACGTATTTGTTGCCGTAACCTCATAAGTACCCCCGCTAGTAATAGTTATGCTTGCAGAGGTTTGGGCAAAAGGCGAGCCGTCCAGCGCCCAGGAATAAGTGTAGATGTCTCCTTGGTTGGTAATAATAATAGTGTCCACTCCGAGGTTGATACAGAACACCTGAGTTGCAGGCAAATCAAACGTCGGATAAGGCGCCAGAATCAAATCAGCGACCTTAATACGCCCTAAGCATTTAATTTTTACACCAACGTCTTGAATACCAACCCATATCTCTTGCGTTTTTAAGGGGGGATTAACAATCAGCGGCTGGGTAACGTCAATAACATCTCGTTGAAAAACAGCATCTAACTCACTCTTGTAAAAGCTAATTTCTACGTTTGGCAGATTATAGTCTGGATCTGCAGCCAACAAGTCCGCTCTAATATCATTGAAAATGGACGGATCAAAAGTTCCCGTTACTGAAGTGCCGCTACTTTCATCAACGCAATCGTAAAAAGTTAAGGGTGTAAATGTTGTTGGGACATCGTTTTTTCCAACAGTAAACGTAATCCTTATTGGTTCTCTTGAGCCTCCAGCAGTGAATACGTCATCAGAGCGCTCACACAAAGTAGAGTTATCTATAATTTTTATGTACACATCTTGTGTGGAAACTCCTGGGGGCACGACAAAATTTTCAGCATCAACCACGGGAGTTGTTAAGGCAGCATCTACATAAAACGCAAAGGTTTCGTTGGCATAATTTGATGAAAAATGATCTACAAGACTGTTGAGGTTGTATTTTATTTGACCGTCAGTTTCACATTGTTCAACTTCCATTGTTGAAATGAGCGCTGTAGGCAGCTTGTCAACAATCACCTTAAAGGAGTTGTCATATCTAACACACCCTGTATCAGGGTCTTTTATGCGCACAAAAATTTCCTTTTCGCCGCTATCTGTTGTTTGCGTTGTATAAGATGTAATGCCCCCTGTATTGTCTTTGGCATCGGTTAATGTCTTGTGATAGCTTATGGCAAAGGCTTTACCCGTCCCCCCTAAAGCAGTCAAAATTTCATTGGTTTTAGCAGTTAAGTCAAAAGTGTGTTCTCCGTCTTTGTCACTCCCAACGGTATCGTCATCACAATCATGTAAGTCAGCAATGCTTATTTCTAGTGGGAGGTCGTCAACAATTAACTTAAAACTTCCGAAGGTATTGGAAACACAACCCGTGTCAGTATTTACGACCTTGTAAAACAGGGTTTGGGGGTTTGCAGAGTTGGTGTACGTCGTTGCGGTTGCTATACTGTCAGCAACACTTGCTGTATTGGTCTCATAGAAAAAGATATTTCGGTCAGCAACGCTTAGCAGCATATCTTTTCTTTGTTGCATCAGATCAAATTCAGACTCATTGATGTCAGTACTGTCGCCGTCTAAATTATTGTCGCATTCGGTGATGTCGCTGGCCGGTAGTATCGTTGGTAAATCATTAACTGTGATGGTGATGCTGTCCTCACAAACCACACCATTTACTGTAGTTTCATAAAAATAGGTTGTTGTTACTGGGGGCGTTTCTACTATACTATTACTTGTCATGCCTGTAATCTGAGTTTTGGCACCGCCTACTTCTTGTTTATACCACTTAACACTAGACACCCCTTCAAATTCAAATACGGGCCAAGAATTGCCGCCACCCCCATTATCTGCCATGTCGTTCCACTCTATTCCTGAGGGACTGAAATCAAATTGCGCAAAGTCTTCACTTCCGTCATCAATCCCATCGCTGTCAGCGCTATTAGTGGCGATGTCCCAGTCGTTAGGCTCTCCTGATCTCCAATTAGCGAGGGCAGGATCAAGTGGGTTTCCGTTTAACCACACCCATCCTTCATCAAAGCTATTTCCTTTCAAGGCGTCTATTTGACGCAGTCCCAACCAGAAGTGGGTGCCAGCAGTTCCAGCATAGCCATCGGCCAAAAGCTTGTTATAGACTGCATTTTCTTCGGATTTGTTGTCAATTACATACATAGAGGCACCTGCCCCTTGGCTTTGAATAAGGTTTCTTGCATTTGTCCAAGTCATAGCTACTTTTCTCAAAAAGTAATGCGACCCTCCATAGCTTAAAAACTTTTCATATGTTGAATCAAGTCGACTTTCAAATTCAAAAACGGTTTGTGGAACCCCTGTGGCGGTAATAGTTATAGAGCCTCCCAAACAAACAGCATCACTGGGTTCAGAAGAGTCGAGTTTAGGACTTGCAATAATAACATTGGTTACTGATCGAACAGGACTTTCTGCTCCAAGGCTGTTAACAGCACTTACGAAATAATCTTCACCATCATCAAGCGGGTCAGTGTCTGCAAGGGGAGTTCCTCCTGTTTCATTTTCGTATATATTTATATCAGTTCTACCAATGGCTCCTTTTAAATCAGACACCAATTTCACATCAGCAGCCAAGCCTGAAAAACAAAAAGAATACACCCGATCGAGTATAGGGATTGTTGGTATAGCAAGAACATTTAATGTTGCTTCAGTAGAGGAAGACGTACACAAATACGCATCGTCATTAATAAAAACAGAGAACTTTTTCCCGTCTAAAGATGTGTCGGTCGTGCTTATACTTAGTGTCTTCCCGTCTGTAGAAATATTAAATGTAGCGTCGTTTGTAATCGCCGCACCATCCATCAACCACTCATAAGAAGTAGCATTTGTAGTAATGACTGAAAATTGAGCCGTATCGCCTTCTGTAACAGTCGTTGTCATGGGCTGAGATGAAAAACTAGGAATCGGGCTAGGCTCTTGGAAGTCGTAAGTTCCGTTACTATCATAGTCTCTTATGGCCTGGGTATAGTCGTGAACAGCTACCGTACCGTCATTAAGGATTGTTCCCGACTCAACGCTCAGCCCAGCACTTCCAAATTTCATGGGATTATTTTCATCGGTAAATCCAGCTTCTATATAATCTGGGCAAGCATCAGCGTCACTATCCAGTGAAAGAGCATCCATAACCCCATCACCATCACTGTCTTTCCTGTAATTTACTAGCTCGAGTTGACCGTTGAATGTAGAGGGATTTACGTTGTTTAATGCTTCATGTAAAAAGCGAATTCCATCCGCAGGGGTGTCGGTGGATTTTATAAAAGAAAAATCATACCCTCCATCATAAGCAACTGCTGGATTAAAGCGAAACGTTATGGAGCTTGCCGAGTATTCTAACACATCTGACTCGTAAATGCCGTCTAAGTTGGTATCAATAAGGAGTTCGCCTGATGGGTTGAGCATGGTTACGGGCGCATTATCGTTAATAGACTGAACGGTGAAAGCTTCCTTTTCAGTAATATTGTGTTGAGATGCCAAAGGAGCATAAGTAAAACGAAGCGTTACGGCTTTGTCAAAACGATATTCTAAAGCAGCCTCTTCACTTGTGCCAGGGACAAAAGAAGTACTTATCTCGCCTGTAGCGCCCCCGGTTATGGTTGCGCTTTTTTTGTCGATAATAGTTGTTATAGCTGTATTTTCAGCACCTGACGGCACTGTTATCACTGGGGCATTAACATTACTAAAATCAATAGAGATACCACCATAAGATTCAAGGCTATTGTATATGCCATCATTATCATTGTCTTGGTCCAAATTGTCAATAACACCGTCCTTATCAACATCAGCAGGGCAATATCCAATGACTAAAGGCTCAGAAAACCGGGCAGGGTTAGGCAAACAATTAATAATGGCAGCAGCGCGGTATTGGCCTGTGGCTATTGGTGTATAGTTTCTAGGATCCTTTTGTGAACCATTGTTAAAAATATCTTCCCACAGGTTTGTTGAGTTATTTTTTTTCTGCCATTTAAATTCATCAAAGCCATCATAAGCAGAGCTAGGAATATTAAAAACCACATTCGAAGTACCGTCTTCAAAAAGACAGCTTCCAAGCGTACCAACGGTAAGTTCAGGGCTTATTTTGGGCTCAAGCGTAAAGCCAGAATAAAACGCTCCTGATGTAGCTGCGGAGTTTACATTGAAATACGAAACATAAAGCTCATCAGATCCTATAACAGCAACATCTCCAACGATGTTGTTTACACGATGAATGGTGTATGTATCAACGCCTCCTATTGGAACATTTATTTCCGCATTTGCTTGTGGCCCAATTGGCGCCCCATTAAGTGTAACAGCTGAGCCATATTTGCTTAAAACAAATGCACTTCCAGAAAAAGCTCCACCACCTGAAAGAGTCCCTCCGTCAACTTCATCTATTTTTGCAATGCTCTCAACGTCTCCTGTAGAGGCACAGTTAAGTGGCGGCACAAAAAACATACCTTGGTTAGCAGAGTAGTTATGTCTATTTCTAAAATTTAAAACGGTATATTTATCTCCCGTGCCCTGAAACAAATAAATGTTTTTGTTAGATGTAATGTACATGTATTGCAAGGGGCTTGTTGCTGAATAGCTGGTTCCTTCCACAAAAAAATAGTCACCTGCATTTAATGTATCCTTGCCAGAATCAGGGTCTTTATATGGACTTCCGTTGATTTCAATTTGAGTGCCATCTTCATCTGCAATAATAAGCGCATTTTCAATACTGTTAAAACTGTCTCCTTTTACAATAACATAGGAGGTAGCATCTACGGTAGGATTGATGCTAACCAATTGATCTATACCCATATCACCACCTGTAAAATAGCTTTTTTCATCTTCAGGGGTTAGATATGGGTTATCAATTATTTCGTTGCTGAAACTTCCGTATAAAGTGCCCGTATTAACAACGATATCTTTGGTTGAGGTGATAAGCGTTCCAATATTATTGACAACGTCTATTGCTTCAAACGATGCAATAAAAACCTCATCTTTATTTAACATTACAGAAGATGGCAGCGGGGCACCTAAGGTTGTAGTAAGCGCACCATTAGCAGCAAATGATATAGCATTGTTATTTTGGGTACTCACAATTGAAAAAAATGACATGTCATTGGGAGTGGTTCGTTCCATACCTGCCACTCTAAAACGAGTTCCCAGCCCATCAAGACCTTTACTTACAATAGCCCCTGCATGATTATTGTGTCTGGCTCGTACAGAAACATAAATTTCCTTATCAGAAACAATCTTATATCCTTTTTTTTGAAATTTATACTGTGCAGAGAAATCTTGTGGGTTTGCCCCAATAACATCTCGGTTTAGCTCAAGTTGGTATGAGTTATTTTTTGATACACTCGCTGAAATCCACGCACTTTCAGGGCTTCCTAGAGGCCGTATGCTAAAGTTAGCAACCGGCTCTGGAGTTGAGATGAAAACAAAAACACTTTTAAAATAGTCTTGTTCAATATTTGTTGTTTGGGAATAAGGCAGTGGCGGAATGTAATGCACCTTACTGAGCTGTCCAAATAACGATGTAGGCAGGCACAAATAAAAAGCCGTTATGCAAATAGACAAGATGTTACGGAGCAACTTTAGCATAGGTTTATGTAACTTGCACGAATGTAATGAATTCTTTACATGTTGTATAATAAAAAATTATTTACCGAGTATACAGCTCTTTTCTTGATGCTTATTGCGACAGCAACTGCACAATATCGCATGCCCATATATTCGGATTATCTAACCGATAATTATTACATATTACACCCAGCAATGGCAGGTGCTCACTACGAGGGGATGAAGATCAGGACTTCTTTTAGAACACAGTGGTTGGAAGTCGCAAACGCCCCTTCTATGCAAACATTAAATGTACATGCAAGAGTTGGAGATAAATCAGGACTTGGCGGCATGTTTTTCAATGACAAAAATGGCTTTCAGTCTAGGACTGGAATTCAGGCTACATACGCACACCACATCAACACCTATCGAGATGTAGCGGATATAAATCAGCTCTCATTTGGTTTATCGGTAGGCGGCTCTTTTTATCAACATGACCAAACCACTTTTCCTACTTCCTCTGAGGTCGTTGTAAAAGGAGGGCAAGTCAATAGCTCAAGTATGTATGTAGATGTTGGCATGACATATAATTGGGTATCATTTTATAGCCATATTACCGTACAAAATTTAGTTTTTGTGGGGAAGGATATCAGCGACCAAGTACTACTCGAAAGCCCAATGCGTTTTTTGGTATCGGCAGGGAACTTTTTTGAACTGAAACCCAATTGGGCTTTGGAGCCCTCCTTTATGGTGGATTATGTTCAATACGTAGACCGTCCTAATGTTGACATGAGCCTAAAATCACACCACAGCATTCGTCAGACACAATTATGGGTAGGCACTTCTTACCGAAAAGGACTTACCGACACCCTAACCAACAACGCCACCGAAGCTTACAGTGAATCATTTAACCAATTCACCCTTTTAGCAGGAGCAAAACACCAAAATTGGACGTTTTCATATGCATATACTGTTGGACTTGGAAATATAAAAATTAACAATACAGGATTTCATCAGTTTACACTTGGGATAGACTTTTTGAGTGACAAATACCGACCAACCATTATACGAGGAATTCTGTAGCTTTGTCTTATGAAAACGTATTCAATCTTATTTATTCCGCTTCTTTTTTTAGCAACACTACAAAGCACTTTTGCGGAGGTGTGGGGGAGTACTGGGCATCGCGTAATTGGTGCGGTCGCCCAAAAACACCTAACACCAAAAGCAGCTGAGCAAGTGAACGCTCTTTTAGGCGGCATGTCATTGGCCTTTGTTTCTACTTATGCAGATGAAATTCGATCTGACGATCGCTATGACCACCTGGCTCCTTGGCATTACGTAAACATGAATCAAAGTACTCGCTATAGTGAAGCCGATAAAAACCCAAAAGGAGACATCGTAACAGCCATTCAAACCTGTGTCGAAATTCTTAAAAACCCGACCTCATCACAAGAAGATAAAGCGTTTCATTTAAAGCTATTGGTGCATTTCATAGGCGATATTCACCAGCCGTTTCATGCGGGGAGAAAGGAAGACAGAGGAGGAAACAGCATTGATCTTTTTTGGTTTGGTAAGCGCACCAACCTTCACAGATTATGGGATACAGATCTAATTGAGCATTATAACATGAGCTACAGCGAACTGGCAGCACACTTGCCCAAGCGCACATCTGAACAAAAAAGCGATATCATGGCAGCACCGTTATTGGATTGGGTTAACCAATCCCAAGACTTAGCAAATATCCTTTATGAAAAAACCCCACAAGGCGCTAGACTTGGGTATGTTTATCATTATCAAAATTTCGAAACGGTCCGCGAGCAATTGTTAGATGCTGGATTGCGTCTTGCCGCTACGCTAAACGCTATTTTTGATCCAGCAGGAAATGGTCGAAATTGAACGTAAATTTTTGGTAACTGATCCAAAGCAAGCTACTCTTTCTGCACGCCATTCTTTTCAGATTTTCCAAGGATATATTTCCAATGATCCTGCGCGCACCGTCCGCTTACGTATTGGGGATGGCAAAGGATTTTTGACTATAAAAGGAGCATCCTCTAATGACGGCACCACTCGGCAAGAATGGGAGCAAGAAATACCGTTGTTAGAGGCAAAAGCATTGATGCCTTTGTGCCTGCCAGGCATTATTCAAAAGACAAGGTATCATGTTGTTGAAAATCAGCAACTATTTGAAGTTGACGTTTTTGAAGCAGCCCACGAGGGCTTGGTTATTGCTGAGATTGAACTTAAGCATGGTACGGATACTGTTCAACTTCCTAGATGGATAGGAAAAGAAGTTACAGGCGATAAGCGTTATTACAACAGTTATTTAGCCCTTCACGGCATTCCCTCTTAAAACCCTAAATCACTAAGGTCTTCGTCTTTAAAAAAGGATTTCTGTTGTCGAGCCAAGGACAGCGAATCACAGTCTAGTGGAATGGAGACAAAGGAGGGTGCTTCAAACGGCTCTTGCGATACTACGAGAGTTGAATCGGCATAGCAAGCTTTCATATAATTTGCCCAAATAGGCAGCGCCATTGTTGCGCCTTGACCATAAGCAATGGTCTCAAAGTGCGTTGCGCGATCTTCGCCACCAACCCAAACACCAGTCGCCAAATTTGGTACCATACCAATAAACCAACCATCACTTTGATTTTGTGTCGTTCCTGTTTTTCCAGCGATGGGATTTTCGAACGCATAAGGATAACCCGTGACGACATCTCTAAAAATGGGGTTTGTTTTGTCTGCACCTATATGGCGGAGTCGAATACCCGAACCGGCTTCTGTTACACCTTCAAGTAGTTTAAGGGTTACATAGGCAGATTCCTCACTCAATACGTCTTTTGTTTCAGGAGTTGCTTGATAGATTACGGTGCCGTTTTTGTCTTCAATACGGGTTACCAAAACCGGCTTAACATAAATCCCTTTGTTAGCAAAACTGGAATATGCCCCTACCATTTCATAAACACTTAGGTCTGCTGAGCCTAGCGCGATGGCAGGCACACTGGGGATATAAGACGTTACGCCCAAGTTGCGGGCAAGGTTAGCCACAGGCCTTGGCCCTACCTTGTCAATAAGACGAGCACTTATGGTATTAACCGAGTTTGCAAGCGCATTTTTAAGCGTTCGTTTTCCGATATATCTATCGCCAGAGTTTTTGGGACACCACGCATCATGCGCGCCAAATTTGGCAGGCTCAACACAGTAATATCCATCGGGCAGCGAATCACAAGGGGAAAGTTTCAATTGGTCAATGGCAGTAGCATACACAAACGGCTTAAATGTTGAACCAATTTGTCTTTTGCCCTGCATGACGTGATCAAACTGAAAATGACGGTAGTTTATGCCCCCAACCCAAGCCTTAACATGACCCGACTGTGGCTCCATTGACATCATGCCAGCACGTAAGAAGTGTTTGTAATATTTTATAGAGTCGGTTGGTGTCATGACGGTGTCTATGTCTCCGCCCCAACCAAAAACCTCCATTTCTGTAGGCGCTTCGAAACTTGCCAAGATGCTTTCTTCGTCTAGCCCTCTAGCTTTCATTTTACGCCAGCGTTCCGAGCGACGTTTGGCTTGTTCCATTATACGCTCAATTTCATCTTCTTTAATCTCTAAAAAAGGAGCGGTTGGATTAAATTCCTCGCTATTTTGTCTAAAAAACTCTTTCTGCAGCGTAGACATATGCGCTCCTACAGCTTGTTCCGCATAGGTCTGGAGTCTAGAATCTATGGTCGTATAGATGCTGAGCCCATCCAAATAGAGGTTGTAAGAACTGCCATCTTCTTTTGGGTTATTCGCTATCCAAGTGCGCATAAACTTTTGCAGGTAGGCCCTGAAATAAGTTGCGATACCTTCTCTATGCGATTGCGGATTAAAGTCAATTTCAATTGGTAGCGCGGCCAAAGAGTCTTTTTCTTTTTGGCCAATTAGCTGGTTGCGGAGCATTTGTTGATAGACAATATTTCGTCTCTCTCGGACAAGTTCAGGGCGCCTCAAAGGATTGTACAAAGAGGAGTTTTTAAGCATACCTACCAGCATGGCTGATTCACTCAAAGACATTTGGTCTGGCGTTTTTGAGAAGTATATGGAGCTCGCAGAGCGAATACCATCAGCATTATAATTAAAGTCATATATGTTGAGGTACATGGCTATAATTTCGTTTTTGGTGTACCTCCGCTCTAAACGAATGGCAATAACCCATTCCTTAATTTTTTGAACAACAGCTTCTAGTTTATTTCGTGAACGGACACCTGTAAAAAGTTGACGGGCCAGCTGTTGGGTAATGGTACTTCCTCCTCCTTTACTTCCAAGATAAAATAACGCCCTAGCAGTGCCTCTAAAATCGATACCCGAATGGCTGTAGAAGCGTTCGTCTTCGGTAGCAATAAGCGCATCAATCATACTACTTGGGATTTCATCATATGAAATAGGCGTGCGATTATCGTTAAAATAAAACTTCCCCAACACTGTATTGTCAGCAGAAATAATCTGCGTGGCTAAATTCGTTTTGGGATTTTCCAGCTGCCTAAAGTCTGGCATGGTACCAAGCAAGCCAGCGGATGCAGCGCCAAAAACACCAACAATTCCTAGCGTAGCAGCGCCAAAGGCAACCCAAATAAATCGAATAAACTTGCGGTATTTGTTGTTTTTAGTCATCTGACAAGGTTCTTATTTCTAGTCCAATTTGGTGTAACCCCACAAGCAAGCTGTCTGCAACAATGCGATTGTTAGGACGAACCGCTGGGCGTAATCTAAACAAATAGTTCCCGGGCTCCTCAAACAAGAACCGTTCCACATATGGAAGGCTTAGTTCATGTACATACATTCCAGTGCCTAACCAGCTACCATCTGCATTTGCTAGCCTATAGTTAAGGGTGTCATGGTACATGATGCCTTTGGGCGTTGTCAACTCAGCGATAAAGAAAATATTTGCATAAGAATAGTCATTGTCATGACGCAAGATCCAATTTAGCGAAACCTCGTTGTTGATCAAACGATTTCTATAAGTGAATGTTTCCCACTGGCTTTGTTTCCAACCATCATTTGGAAGCTCATTAAAAAGGAGCTCACTAGAGGTTTCGCAACTGCTGAGCAGCACGCTTAAAACAAAAAGCAAAAAGGGTTTCTTCACGATGGATTTAGGGTCTTTAGGTGATGGGCACGCCCTTTTTTGAATATTTTATTACTGTTATGTGTGCCTTTTCTAAGCTCTTTTTGTTTGTCTCTAGGCAAAGCAACGATTGATGCACAGCTGTCAGAACAACAATTATCGTGTTTTTCAGCACATGTTGGGCATTGAATAAAAAGCAAATGACAAGCGTCGTTTGCGCAATTGACATGGGTGTCACAGGGCGAGCCACATTGGTGACACGAGGCGATTATATCATCAGAAATGGCCTCACTTCTACGCTCATCAAAAACAAAGTTTTTGCCGACAAATTTGTTGTCTAAGCCTTGGTTTTTTACTTGTCGCGCATATTCAATGATACCGCCTTCGAGTTGGTATACACGTTCAAAACCTTTGTGCTTAAAATAAGCACTTGCTTTTTCGCAGCGGATACCGCCGGTACAATACATCACCAAATTTTTATCTGATTTGTGTGCTGCTAAGTCTTTTTCAATGATGGGTAGCGAATCGCGGAAGGTATCCACATCTGGCGTGATGGCACCTTCAAAATGCCCAATCTCACTTTCATAATGATTCCTCATATCCACTACAATGGTGTCCTCTGCGCTGGTGAGTGAATTAAATTCAGCAGCGTTGAGGTGTACCCCTTTGTTTGTTACATCAAAGGTATCATCGTCCAAGCCATCGGCAACAATTTTATCACGTACTTTTATTTTGAGCTTTAGAAAAGATTTGTTGTCTTGCTCCACCGCAATGTTTAGGCGCACATCCTTTAAAAAAGCGATGCTGTCTAAATGTTTTTTAAACGCAGCAAAGCGTGGCGCAGGGACAGATAGTTGTGCGTTGATTCCTTCATGAGCCACATATATTCTCCCCAGTACACCTAGGGTATCCCAACGCATAAATAGTTGATCTCTAAATTCGGACGGGTGTTCGATTTGTGTGTAAGCGTAGAAGGATAGTGTTAGTCGTTCCTCTCCCGCCTCGTCAATTAGGGCAGCGCGCTGTTTGGCGCTTAATGTATTGTACAGTTGCATGCTATACAGGATTAAGGTTATGCGGCAAAGATATCAAATTAAATATCGTCAGAAAAAACCCAAACAATAGGAAATATTGTACCTTAGCAAATAGCTAAAAAATCAAGCATGAGTAACGAAAAAGAAGCCAAATTAAAAGCATTACAACTAACGCTAGATAAACTTGACAAAGCCTATGGTAAAGGTACTGTCATGAAAATGGGGGATAGCGTAACTGAAAATATAGAAGCCATTTCTTCGGGTTCTATAGGCCTAGACGTTGCCCTTGGTGTCGGAGGATATCCACGCGGAAGAGTAGTTGAGATTTACGGGCCAGAATCATCCGGTAAAACAACCCTAACCCTTCACGCCATAGCCGAATGTCAAAAGGCAGGAGGCATAGCCGCATTTATTGATGCGGAACATGCTTTTGACCGTTACTATGCCAAAAATCTTGGTGTTCAAATCGATGACCTTATCATTTCGCAACCCGATCACGGAGAACAAGCATTGGAAATTGCAGATAACTTGATTCGTTCGGGAGC
>JAQWKF010000108.1 GCA_029247985.1 Flavobacteriaceae bacterium | reverse complement strand
ATTGCTGCTGCTGCTGGTGCACTTGGCGCATTGTTTACATCTTGGTTATACCTTGGAAAACCTAGTTTATCTCAAACATTAAACGGCGCAATTGCTGGTTTGGTAGCCATTACTGCAGGTTGTGGTAATATGACCATGACTGGTGGGTTCTTCGCTGGTTTAGTTGGTGGTATTATTGTGGTATTCTCTATTGAGTTTATTGAGAAAAAACTTAAGATTGATGATGCTATTGGTGCCGCTTCTGCACACGGTGTAGTTGGTGCATGGGGTACGCTTGTTATAGGTCTTTGGGGCGTTGATGGCGCAACTGGAATCGGCTTATTAAACGGTGGCGGTGCTTCTGTTCTAGGAGTACAAGCTATTGGAGTAGCTGCATACGGTGCCTGGGCGGTTATCACTTCTTTAATTGTACTGTACGTACTTAAAGTGACTATCGGTCTGCGTGTTTCTGAAGAAGACGAGTTAAAAGGTTTAGATATGGCAGAACACGGAGAACTTGCTTTCAACAGCGATCTAAATCCATAAAAACATTTAAACTTAATTTAGTTAGTATTTTGTTATAATTAGGTAGTTTTTTAATGTGAAAGGGATTGAGTCTACTCAATCCCTTTTTTTTGTTTATACTTGCGCCTTAATTATTTAAATAATGAAAAAAATAGAAGCACTGATCCGAAAAACGCAGTTTGAGGATGTAAAAAACAGACTCCACGAGGCTGGAGTTACATTTTTTAGCTACTGGGACGTAACTGGTCTCGGAAATGAAAACAAAGGGCGTGTATATAGAGGAGTATCTTATAGTACCTCCGCAATTGAACGTAGAATGCTCTCAATAGTTGTCAATGACGACTTTGTTGAGCCGGCTGTACAGGCCATAATTGAAGCTGGTGGAACGGGAAACATTGGCGATGGAAAAATATTTGTTCTCCCCGTTGAGGAAGCCTACCGCATTAGAACGGGCGAAAAAGGCGGAGACACTTTAAACTAAAAAAACATTAATGGATACTGCACTATTTACTGCAAACAATGTATGGATGATGATCTGTACAGCACTCGTATTTTTTATGCACATGGGCTTCTCGTTACTCGAAGCAGGATTAACACGTCAAAAAAATACCGTTAACATTTTATTCAAAAACTTTTTTGTTATTACCGCTGGGCTACTGCTATATGCGCTCGCTGGTTTTAACCTTATGTACCCTGGTTTTGAAGAAGGAGCTACTGGCTTTTTTAAATTTGCTGGCTGGGGTATTGCTCCTCCTGAAGGGGGCATGACTGCTGCATATGCAAGTGGTGGTTATACTTGGTGGACAGATTTCTTGTTTCAAGGGATGTTTGCTGCCACTGCTGCTACCATCATTTCTGGAGCTGTTGCAGAACGCATCAAGCTTGAAGCCTTTTTTGTAATTGCCATACTATATGTTGGGATTGTATACCCTATCGTAGGTTCATGGCAATGGGGTGGCGGATTTCTATACAATTGGGGGTTTTATGACTTTGCCGGTTCTACACTTGTACACTCTGTGGGAGGATGGGCAGCGCTTATCACCATATACTTTTTAGGGGCGCGTATAGGCAAATACAGCGCCGATGGAACTTCAAACCCAATCTTTGGTCACAATATGCCTTTAGCGGCTGGGGGTGTACTTATCCTATGGTTAGGCTGGTTTGGCTTTAATGGCGGCTCTGTATTATCCGCTGATCCTGCAACCACTTCATTGGTACTTGTTACCACAAGTTTAGCAGCATCAGCGGGTGGGATTGTTGCTTCAATTTTTTCACACATACTTTATAAGAATTACGATTTAACTATGTTTATGAATGGTGTTCTTGGTGGATTAGTTGCCATAACAGCTGGAGCAGATCAAATGTCGACAGGTGAAGCCATGATCATTGGGGCTATTGGTGGGATTATTGTTGTGCTTGCTATCGCGTTGCTTGAAAAACTAAAACTTGATGATCCTGTAGGCGCTATTGCTGTTCACCTTTTTGCAGGAATGTGGGGAACGCTTGCTGTAGGTATTTTTGGTAATATGGCTAGTACAAAACAGTTTATGTTACAACTCGCTGGAGTAGGTATTGTTGGTGCTTTCTGTGTTTTGAGTGCTTTGCTATTAGTACTTGTTGTAAATGCTACAATAGGACTTCGTGTAACTAAAGAACAAGAAATTGGCGGGCTTGATGATGCCGAACACGGCATGTCAGCTTATGCAGACTTTAGTGTTTCTAAAAAATAGTAAAAACAACTAATTTTCGATCTAAACCCGAGTGTTTTTTATAAACACTCGGGTTTGTTTTTTATGTATGTTTGCAGCAAAACAACATATGTACGCTATTACACTTGTTATTCAGTGTCCAGACAAGAAGGGAATTATTGCAGATGTAACTTCTTTTGTTTATGAACAAAAAGGAAATATTCAATACATTGACCAGTATGTTGACAGAGAAAACGGGGCATTTTTTATGCGTCTACAAGCCGAGTTAGACGAACAACTTTGTTCTTATCAAAACTTCGTTGACTTATTTGAAAATCAACTGGCAAACGAATACAACATGACTTGGAGTCATCAGCCGCTGCACTACAAACCCAAAATGGCTGTTTTTGTATCAAAATACGATCATTGCCTTTATGATTTATTGGGGCGTTATAAATCTGGAGAGCTCGCTGTAGAGATCCCCTTTATATTAAGCAATCATCAAGACTTGGCATCAATAGCAAAAGCTTTTGACATTCCTTTTTTCCACACTCCAGTAACTAAAGAAACAAAAGCAGCTGCCACAAAACAACAACTTACACTTTTGGCAGAACACGAGATAGATTTTGTAGTTCTTGCACGTTATATGCAAATCATACCGACATATCTTATTGAAGCTTACAGGAATAAAATTATTAACATTCACCACTCATTTTTACCTGCCTTTCCAGGTGCAAAGCCCTATCACTCTGCTTTTGAACGTGGCGTAAAAATCATTGGCGCTACCAGTCATTATGTAACAGAAGAACTAGATGCAGGGCCTATTATTGAGCAAGGAGTAGCGCACGTATCACATAATCATAGCGTTTCACAATTAATTGCCAAAGGGCGAGATTTGGAAAAAATGGTATTGGCAAATGCTGTTAAGCACCACGTTGAGAAAAAAGTGCTTGTCTACGGAAATAAAACCGTAATATTTACCTAGATAAGGTTTTTAGGAAATTAAGTGTAACCTTATTAAAAAATACGGGTTGTTCTACATTAACAACGTGCCCACAGTCAGGTACTACTGTAATCTGCGATGCTTGGTGCATTCCAGCCAACTTTTGTACACTTGGCAGAAACATATAGTCTTCTTCTCCCATAACATAAAGCGTGGGAATACCTACATCTACCTGTCTGAATAATCTGAGTAATGGCTTTAGTTCTGAAGTAAGCCTATACCAACGTAAAAACTCTTTGTGGTAAAGCTTTTTTGCCTCACGAACAAAAAGCAACCTAGACTCACGATGATTTTTTTTAGGCATGATAATAAATGCAAAAAAACGGTAAAGCCATAAGTAAGGAATCACCGACTTAACGACATTCCCTAAGCGCATTAAAATCTGTGATCTGATATTAAGCTTCATTATTGCGCCGCCCATAATCATACTCGAAACGCGATCAGGATGATTCTCTGCCAATTGACGAATCAGTATGGTTCCCAAAGAAATACCTATAAAATGGGAGCTTTTTATCTTTTCATGATCTAAAACTTCAATAATATCATCAACGATACTATCGAATGTATACCGCTTTTCAAAGGCCCGCTTGATAGAGGGTTTAGAATTTCCATGACCGCGAAGGTCTAGCAACAATACATTATAATGCTTGGCATAGTCCCTTACCTGTTTAAACCAAATAGATGAACTACCTCCTGCTCCGTGAACAAAGGTGACCCATTTAGTGGAAGTGTGATGTATGAAGCGACTGTAATGCAGCATCAGGCGAGTAGTTTTTGCATTTGATTTTGAAGTGAGGCAGCTACTTTGGCAGCAGCATCAACATAATCTTCACCCTTACTGGCATATAAAATACCACGAGACGAGTTAACCAAAAGACCAATCTGTTTGTTTGCACCATTTTTAAAAACATCTTTAAGGCTACCGCCTTGGGCGCCTACACCAGGGATCAGCAAAAACGCATCAGGCACTAATGCTCTAATTTCTTTTAAGTAGTCTGCCTTGGTAGCGCCAACCACATACATTAGTCTATCGGCATTTTCGTAGTTTAAAGAAGTGGTCAAAACTTCTTTAAATAATGGCTTTTTAGCATTTTTAGCAACTTGGAAATCAGCTGCCCCATGATTAGAAGTCAAGGCCAACAAAATGGCATGCTTGTCTTTGTATGTTAAGAAAGGCTCAACAGAGTCTTTACCCATATAGGGAGCAATGGTAATGGAATCAAATGGCATGGCTTCAAAAAAGGCCTTTGCGTAGCGCAAAGAAGTATTGCCTATATCACCGCGTTTAGCATCAGCAATGGTAAACAAATCGGGATAGTGTGACTTTATATAATGTATGAGTTTAGACAAAGATGCATACCCCGTTTCGCCATAAGCTTCAAAAAAGGCTGTATTTATTTTAACTGCTACACAAAGGTGCTGCACTTCATCAACAATGGTTTTACAAAAATCAAAAAGGGGCTCTTCGCTTGAAGCGATAAGCTGTTCAGGCATTTTTTCTAGGTCAGGATCCAACCCCAAACACAAGAATGACTTTTTTAACTGAATTTGATTGTATAAATCTTGTCGTGTCATACTACAGCAATTCGTCTGAAAATTTGAGTTTCTCTGTATTTTGATAGAGTTGCATTTCATCAATCAACTTTTGAATATCTCCGTTGATTATGTTTTGCAAATCATACAACGTCAATCCAATGCGGTGGTCTGTGACACGCCCTTGTGGATAATTATACGTTCTTATTTTAGCAGATCGATCTCCAGAAGAAACCATACTTTTTCGTTTTTCTGAATCTGCAGCTTGCTTTTTGGCAAGCTCCATATCATAGAGTCTTGAACGCAGTACCTTCAAAGCCTTTTCAAGATTTTTGTGAGAAGATTTTTGATCTTGACAACTCACTATCATACCTGTTGGCTCGTGATGTAGCTTGATAGCAGAATAAGTCGTATTTACCGACTGACCTCCAGGACCTGTTGAAGTAGTACGCTCAATTCTTATCTCAGACATATCGAGTTCAATATCAAACTCTTCTGCTTCTGGCAGCACCATTACAGTAGCTGCTGATGTGTGAACACGTCCTTGGGTTTCGGTTTGTGGCACACGCTGAACACGGTGAACTCCCGATTCAAACTTCAATGTTCCATATACTTGGTCACCATTAACTTCAAAAATAATTTCTTTAAATCCTCCAGATGTGCCTTCGCTCATATCCACAACGTTTACCTTCCATCCCCTACCCTCACAGTATTTTGTATACATACGAAATAAGTCACCAGCAAAAATACTCGCCTCATCACCGCCTGTTCCTGCACGAAGCTCCATCATAACATTTTTAACATCCTCAGGATCTTTAGGAATAAGCATAAAACGAATTTCATCTTCAAGGGAAAGTAGTTTTTTTGAGGAAACATCTAATTCTTCTTTAGCCATTGCGAGCATTTCAGGATCCTTCTCATCCGAAATAATGGCTTCCGCCTCTTCCTTATTACGCAAAAGGCTCAAATATTCGTCACGTTTTTCCATCAATGCATTCAAATCCTTGTATTCGCGATTCAAGGAAATATATCGCTTTTGATCCGCGATAATATCGGGCTGAATAATAAGGTCAGAAACCTCATCAAAGCGTTGTTTTACAATCTGTAGTTTTTCTTGTAGCATGTACTATGAAGCAAAGGTACGCAACTCCAACCTAAAGCTGATATGTATATTATCTCGAATCTTAACAAGCATAAAGGCGGGAAGCGTAATGTCAAATTCAGAAGGCTTAAAATCAAAGTCTCCTTCGAGCAACCAAACATCATCTTTTTTAACCCAATTAGCAGTAGTTGTAAGGCTTATTGTTTTGCCATGAAATTTTAAATTTCCGGTTATGCTTAGGGTTTCACCCGCTAAGGTAAAGGTGTCTGCGTAAAATGAAACTTTTGGAAACAACAAAGCTTCTAACACCTCAAGGGCGTGAGCATCACGACTCTCATTCCTAGAGTCAAACGAAGCAACTGAAGTGGCAATAGCCATGCGAGAAGGTACAGCATCCTTGAGCACAACTACGCCTTGAACTTTTTTTGAAGTGCCAGACCAGTCATGTACTACATGTGAAGCTTCATAAGTGATTTCTGATGCAGCGGTTTCCACGCGGAGTTGTTGAGCTTCTAAGAAAGAGGAAACAAGCAAAAAGAGAATTAAGTAACGTGTCATTTTAAAATTTAAAAACCAAAACAGCCATCGCATAACTACCAAAGGCAGTGTAAGCGGCCCCTTTGTGGATTTCAGGATTTTTGTCTTTGTATATGTTTGTAGCTACCATAGCGGAAAAGTGAACAGTTGCCAATATTTTATGTGCTTTTATTGATGAGAACCCTCGCACCTTTTTATTGATGAGTGGAGGCGGTGCAAAGAGAGACATTCCTGCAGTAGTAAAATAACCAATATTCACCACATCGCCCATGGTTTTATGAAGACTATACAAGCTGTAGTCACCTTTATATAATTTCCCGCCAATAATTCCTTGAGCAACCATAGCTGCTAAAGTTGCGTAGCCAAGCACTTGGTGTGTGGTAAGCATTACGCGTCGAACCTTAAGCTCTTTTTGGCGCTGTTCCATATTTAGGGGAGACACTCCTGTTGTCCTAAAAACACCTTTCTCACCCCAGAAAATTCGCTGCGTAAAAACCATGCGCTCTGGAAGCAAAGGAGGCGCTTCAATGTTATCATCAAATAGCATAAATAGATCCTCCCCTTCTTGGGCAAAAGACATTGTATTTACAACAACAGAAATCGCAATAATCAATAACAGCTTATACATATTCAAAAGTTCCGTTTGGTGTAGATAAGGTAAGCTTTTTTGTTGGGTGCTCAGCCACACGCCCCACAATTTGGGCGTCAATATTAAACGATTTAGCAATTTCAATAATTGAATCTGCATTTTCAGGTGCTATGTAAAGCTCCAACCTGTGGCCCATATTAAATACCTTGTACATTTCACGCCAATCTGTTTTTGATTCAGCTTGAATCATTTTGAACAGCGGTGGAATGGGAAACATATTGTCTTTGATAACGTGTCCGCTATCAATAAAATGAAGCACTTTGGTTTGGGCCCCTCCACTGCAATGTACCGCACCATGAATTTCTTTTGGACTAAAGGTATCTAGGATTGCTTTCATTACTGGCGCATAAGTACGTGTAGGGGACAATACTAACTTGCCTGCATCAATAGCAACCCCTTCAACAGCATCTTCTAGTTTTTTAGACCCTGTGTAAACCAAATTAGTTGGCACCAATGGATCAAAACTTTCTGGGAACTCATCAGCCAGGGATTTGTTAAACACATCGTGACGCGCCGAGGTAAGTCCGTTACTTCCCATGCCGCCATTGTATTCCGTTTCATAGGAGGCTTGTCCATAAGAAGCTAGTCCAACAATAACATCACCTACTTTGATATTGGCATTATCAATTACACGGTCACGTTTCAGGCGAGCCGTTACGGTAGAATCTACAATAATAGTACGCACCAAGTCACCAACATCAGCGGTTTCTCCACCTGTAAGCGTAAGCTTCATACCCTGTGCATTAAGCTCATCAACAAGCTCGTTGGTTCCTTGAATTATAGCTTTAATGACCTCCCCAGGAATGTGATTTTTATTCCGTCCGATAGTTGATGAAATAAGAATTTCATTAACAGCGCCTACACACAACAGGTCATCAATATTCATGATGAGTGCATCTTGTGCTATGCCCTTCCACACAGACAGGTCGCCTGTTTTCTTCCAATACATATACGCTAAAGATGATTTGGTCCCAGCGCCATCGGCATGCATCACCAAACAATAATCGGTATCTCCAGTAAGGTAATCAGGAACAATTTTACAAAACGCTTTTGGAAAAAGTCCTTTGTCTATATTCTCAATAGCTGCGTGAACATCTTCTTTATCTGCAGATACGCCGCGCATTTGATAACGCTCACTGGAAGGGTTTTTTGTCATATTAACGTAAAAATAATAGTTCTCGGTATTTGGCTAATGGCCAAGCTGAGTCATCAACAATGAGCTCTAGCCCATCAACACATTCCCGAATTTTATCAAAAAGCGGAAGTACGTTTTTAGCATACATCTGAGCTCTGTCGTCAAACTTACTCATGCTATTGGCTTTTGTTCGTTCTTTAGCAAGCGCTGCACAAGCAGTAGCTAACTTATCAGTTAGACCGCTGATTTTCTCAATAGAATTCATAGCAACAGGCGCATATTTAGAAAAGCCATCTCCATAGATTTCTTTTAAACCTTTCACGTTTTCAATCAACATGCTTTGGTATTTAAATGCCGTTGGAAGTATTTGATTGTTAACCAGATTTTCTAATACAAGACTTTCAATTTCTATTGTTTGCACATACTGTTCCAATTGAATTTCATAACGTGCTTTTTGTTCAACGGCGTTCATGACATTGACAGAGTCAAACAAATCTATCACATCTTTGTTCATACGAACCGATAATGCTTCGGGTGTTTTCCTCAAGTTAGAGAGTCCTCTTCTTTTGGCTTCCTTTTCCCAAGATTGGCTGTAGCCATCTCCGTCAAACAAGATATTTTTTGTTGTCTTAACGTATTCACGTAACACATTAAAAATAGCGTCATCTTTTTTAAGCTTTTTGGACTTAATAAGCGCATCAACTTCATTTTTAAAAGCAATTAACTGCTTGGCTACTATGGTATTTAAAACAGTCATAGGTATGGCACAGTTCTGATTGGAACCAACGGCACGAAATTCAAATTTATTCCCTGTAAAGGCAAAAGGCGAAGTTCTGTTTCTATCGGTGTTGTCTAGCAGTATCTCAGGGATTTTACCCACAACATTTAGCTTTAAATCGGTTTTTTCTTTGGGAGAGAGCTTGCCCTTTGAGATATGCTCCAAATTTTCAAGAACAGATGACAATTGAGAACCGATAAAAATTGAAACAATGGCTGGAGGAGCTTCGTTAGCACCCAACCGATGATCGTTTCCTGCACTAGCAACAGACGAACGCACAAGAGATTCATAGTTTTGAACCGCCTTAATAGAGGTAATGAAAAATGTCAAAAACTGCAAATTGCTCATGGGTGTCTTCCCTGGACTTAAGAGATTAACACCTGTGTTGGTAGAAAGTGACCAATTGTTGTGCTTTCCAGATCCGTTTATGCCGGAAAAGGGTTTTTCGTGAAGCAGCACCTTAAAGTGATGCTTACTGGCCACCTTACCCATAATATCCATTAGTAGTGCATTGTGGTCAACAGCTAGGTTGGCTTCCTCAAAAATAGGCGCTAATTCAAATTGGTTCGGCGCCACTTCATTGTGGCGTGTTTTTACAGGAATTCCCAGTAACATAGATTCATATTCCAATTCACGCATGAAATTAATAGCACGAGAAGGAATAGATCCAAAATAATGGTCGTCCAACTGCTGTCCTTTTGGCGGGGGGTGCCCTACTAAGGTTCTACCTGTCAGCATAATATCTGGTCTAGAAGAGGCTAAGGCCTTGTCAATAAGAAAATATTCTTGCTCCCACCCTAGGGTAGCGTGTACGTGTGTAACATTCTTATCAAAGTATTTGGCTACTTGTGTAGCTGCGTCATCAACTGCATTCAATGCACGAAGCAGTGGTGTCTTGTTGTCCAGTGCTTCACCTGTATATGAAACAAAAATTGTAGGCACACAAAGCGTAGTACCATAAATGAAGGCTGGAGATGAAGGGTCCCAAGCGGTATATCCCCTTGCCTCAAAAGTATTGCGAATACCACCACTTGGAAAACTTGACGCATCTGGTTCTTGTTGCACCAATTGCGAACCTCCAAAATATTCAAGGCTATCTCCATTGGAATCAAAATCAAAGAAGGCATCGTGCTTTTCAGCAGTAGCACCTGTTAAAGGCTGAAACCAGTGTGTATAATGCGTAGCACCCATAGACATGGCCCAATCTTTCATTGAAGCGGCTACATGGTCGGCAATATTTCGATTAATTTTTGTGCCTTTTTCAATAGCTTCATCGACTTCGGCAAAAGCTTGTTTTGTCAAAAATGTACGCATC
>JAQWKF010000107.1 GCA_029247985.1 Flavobacteriaceae bacterium | reverse complement strand
GGTGTAAGGCTTTCTGGAGTCTGGTGTGGAATGAAAATATTTATTCGCTGTCCAGTAGTCATACCACTTCTGCTCGACGACTTTTGGTGTGAATTTTGATGGTATGGACATGCGTTAGTGCTTATTATGAGCAAATGTAGGCATCGAGTATTGAAATTGAAAGCCCTAATTTTGCACAATTGACACTTATGCTTAATTTAGTAAAACCAAATTTATCGTCATGAAACGTATATTTTTATTTTTTTTCACTGTTGTACTAAGTTTAACAGCTGCTGGACAAGACATTGCAGTCATTACCTTTGACTCTCTCACCATTGATTACGGTACCATTGTCAAAGGGGCAGATGGCATCCGTCAATTTAAATTTACCAATACAGGAACTTCAGAACTAGAAATTACACAAGTACGTTCTTCTTGTGGCTGTACCATCCCTAAAAAACCAGATGCGTCCATTGCACCTGGCGAATCGGATATTATTGAAGTAAAATATGACACCAAGCGAGTTGGACCCATTCGAAAAACCATCACCGTTGCTTCCAATGCATCCGTTCCTATGGTAGCCCTTAAGATCAAAGGAGAAGTAATAGAAGAAGCTCCCGAAGAATAATTCTCGTTTAATACATTGATTTTTCGCATCTTTGCAGGCAAACTATTTTAATGCCAATTATTTCAAAGAAAGGTGCAAATTTACCCACCTCACCCATTCGAAAGCTAGCCAAGCAAGCCAATTTGGCTAAAGAACGTGGCATTGAAGTATTTCATCTAAATATTGGGCAGCCTGATTTGGCTAGTCCCAAAAGCGCATTAAACGCCATTAGAAATTTCTCTGAAGACGTTGTCGCATACGGACCTTCTGAAGGAACTGTATCCTTTCGTAACAAGCTGGTTTCTTATTACAAGCAGCACCAAATTGAAATTGATGCGGAAGATATACTGGTAACCACAGGGGCTAGTGAGGCGATTATTATGGCACTGGACTGCATCACCAACGAGGGTGATGAGCTTATCATACCAGAGCCATTTTATGCCAACTATGAAACATTTGCTGCAGCTTGTGGCGTTAAGGTTGTGGGTATCCCATCATCGTTTGAAAGTCAGTTTTCACTACCCGATATAAAAACTATTGAAGCTGCAATAACCCCAAAAACAAGAGCCCTTTTTATTTGCAATCCAAACAATCCGTCCGGCTATGTCTATAGTAAGGAAGAGCTTGAATCTTTGGGGCAACTGGCTATAAAACACGATTTGTTCTTTATTGTTGATGAAGTATACCGGGAATTTGTTTACGACGGTCATAAACATATTTCCGTAATGCATCTAGAAAAGCTTTCGGAGCACGCTATACTAATTGACTCTATGTCTAAACGATACAGTATGTGTGGGGCTCGTATAGGCTGTCTTATCACTAAAAATAAAGAGGTTACCCATGCTGCGTTAAAGTTTGCACAATCAAGATTATGTCCGCCCACCATTGCACTTCACGCTTGTGAGGCTGCACTTGACGAACCGCAACAATATTTGGATGATGCCATTGAAGAATACCAAAAGCGAAGAAAAACCGCAATTGAGCATTTGAATAAAATTGAAGGCGTAACAGTATCCTTACCCAGAGGTGCATTTTACTGTTTAGTCAAACTTCCCGTTTCGGATAGTGATCATTTTGCGAAGTGGATGCTTGAGTCATTCCAAGATAATGATGAAACACTTATGGTAGCTCCAGCAAATGGGTTTTTCTCTGGGAGCAAAGCAGGAAAAGACATGATACGCATAGCATTTGTATTAAATTCAAAAAAACTAATTCGTGCCATTAGCCTTTTAAAACTTGGATTAGACGCTTATCAAAAGTAAGCCCATGAAAAATAACAATACGGTTTCACTACAAGAATACAATACATTTGGTGTTGCGGCATCAACCCCTCTTTTTGTTGAAGTTAAATCAAGCTTGGCCTTACAAGAAAAGCTAAAAGACGAGGCCTTTAAAGATGCGCTTATTCTTGGTGGTGGTAGTAACATATTATTTCTAGAGGACCTTTCAAGACCAGTTATTAAAATTTCGATTCCTAGGATTCGCATCATTCACGAAACCGAACACATGGTCATAGTTTCAGCTGGTGCGGGAGTGGTTTGGCACGATTTGGTTATGTGGTGTGTTGCCAATAATCTGGGAGGCATAGAGAATTTAAGTCTTATCCCTGGCTTGGTCGGTGCTGCACCCATTCAAAACATAGGTGCCTATGGCGTTGAATTAAGCGATGTTTTTTATGATGCGGTGTGCATCAATCGCAAAACGGGAGAGTCCAGAATTTTCAGTGCCGAAGATTGTAATTTTGGATACAGAGATTCCGTATTCAAAAACGATTTAAAAGACGCATACGTAGTAACAGCAGTAAGGTTGGCTTTGACCAAGAAAAATCACAGTCTAAAAACAGATTATGGAAATGTAAAAGAAACGTTGACGCAAATGGGAATAGCCAAACCTAGCATTGAAGATGTTGCCAAAGCAGTTATACAAATTCGAACAAGCAAGTTGCCCGATCCAAAAAAATTAGGTAACGCAGGTAGTTTCTTCAAAAATCCCATTGTTCCAAAAGTCGAGTCTGCACGTTTGATCCTACAATATCCCAATATGCCTCACTACCAAATAGACGGTGCTTTTGATAAAATCCCTGCAGGTTGGCTAATTGAACAGGCGGGTTTTAAAGGACTCAAAAAAGGAAAAGTAGGCATGCACGACAAACAAGCTTTGGTATTGGTCAATTATGGCACTTTATCTGGAAAATTACTGTGGGAGCACGCAAAATTAGTAATGGAAGGGGTTGAAAAAAAGTTTGGTGTATCGCTAGAACCAGAAGTCAACCTAATACGTTAATTTTTTAGCTACTTTTAAAACATGGAACTTTTTATAATTACTTTGATTCTTTTGAGCCTTGCTTTTGCAGGAATTGCAATAAAAATTTGGGCTAAAAAGGGAGGCGAATTTGCAGGAACTTGCGCAAGCCAAAGCCCCTTTTTAAATAAAGAAGGAGAGCCCTGTAGCTTATGCGGAAAGTTACCCAATCAACAAACGGACTGCGAGCTTCCCGATCCAAAAAACAATTAATTAAGTGGCTGAAACAGCTGTGATTATCGAAAAAATCAAGTTGGCACAAGACGGTGATCAGCATGCCTTTCGCTATTTGTTGGAATTCTTTTGGAACGACGTTTATGGCTTTATGCTACAGCGAACACAAAATGAGAATGATGCCGAAGAACTCACCGTGCGCTGTTTTGGCAAGGCATTTGAAAAAATATTGACCTACAACGAAATTTATGGCTTTAAAACATGGCTTACGACCATTGCCAAAAATCTGCACATTGACCAAATTAGAAAAAAAACAAATTCGAATATTACAACAGAGGACAGCCAAGAAGTTGTACAAAAAATTGCAGACAGTGCACCTGGCCCAGAAGACGATTTGATTCGTAAACAGCGACTAGAAACGCTCCTCAATACTATCAAAAATCTGAAACCGCACTACCGTGAAGTAATACAATTGAAGTACCTCCAAGAGTTGAGCATCAAACAAATGACTGAAAAACTCAACAGCAGTGAAAGTACCGTAAAAGTCAAACTGATGCGTGCCCGAAAATTACTGGCTGAAATTCTAGCAACTCAACACAACTAAGATGGTTTCTATATTTAAAAAGCTAGGTCCTGGATTGCTTTTTGCTGGTGCTGCCATTGGCGTATCCCACCTAGTACAATCCACCCGAGCAGGTGCTGATTTTGGCTATGGTCTAATTTGGGCGTTGCTTTTAGTCAATATCGTCAAATATCCTTTCTTTCAATTTGGGCCACGCTATGCCATGGCGACAGGTGAAAGCCTTTTAGAGGGCTATAAACGCTTGGGGAAAGGGGTTTTGATAGCCTACTATATTCTGAATTTGGGAACCATGTTCACCATTCAAGCTGCTGTAACTTCGGTTACAGCGGGTATAGCCGCAAGACTTTTGGGCTTAGATGCCAATATTTGGGTGTCGGTTGTTGTCGCCCTTTTTTGCTTTGCTCTGTTGTGGCGCGGTCGATATAGATGGTTGGACAAAAGCATGAAAATTATTGTTTTAGTTTTAAGCATCAGCACTTTAGTTGCCGTAATATTTGCTTTGGGTCAAAACACAGAACTTCCCATCGTACAACGCCTTCCAGAAAACTCACTAGAATGGACATTTCTGATCGCCTTTATGGGTTGGATGCCTGGACCTATGGACATTTCGGTTTGGCATTCGGTTTGGACAATTGAAAAGAAAAAAATAAACCCCGAAACGAGTTTAAAATCTTCGCTGTTTGATTTTAATGTAGGCTATTTGGTTACCCTTATTTTAGGCCTGTGTTTTATTGTTCTTGGCGCAACTGTAATGTATGATGCAGGTATTTCTTTTTCTCCAAATGGCGCCTCATTTGCAGGTCAGCTGATTGGGCTTTACACCTCGCTTATGGGCAGTGGTTGGTTTGTGGTTATAGCATTAGCTGCCCTTACCACCATGATCAGCACCACACTCACCACACTAGATGCTTCGCCAAGAGTAATGGCACATACCTCAAAGTTGTTGAAAATACCTGTTTTGCAAAAACAACAAAGCTGGCTGTTGATTTTAACACTAGGCACTTGTTTGATTTTTGTATTCTTAGCCTCTGAAATGGGACTATTGGTTAAAATTGCCACCATACTCTCCTTTATAACTGCTCCCTTTTATGCAGCTTTAAACTTGCGGTTGGTCACCAGTAAACACATCCCTTTAGCACACCAACCTAAGCGGTGGCTCCAAGTGGCTAGCGTAATGGGTATTTTGTTCCTTTTGGGCTTTAGTGGAGTTTACTTGTCC
>JAQWKF010000099.1 GCA_029247985.1 Flavobacteriaceae bacterium | reverse complement strand
GATTCACATCATCAACCTTTACAAATCGGTTGCTAAAATCGAAGAAGCCAACGAAGCCTTGTCAAAAATCGCTGCGTCTGGTCGTAAAATCTTATTTGTTGCTACCAAAAAGCAAGCAAAAGATATCGTTTCTGAAAAAGTAGCCAACGTAAACATGCCGTACATCACTGAGCGCTGGCCTGGTGGTATGCTGACCAACTTTGTTACCATCCGTAAGGCGGTAAAGAAAATGGCAGCCATTGACAAAATGAAAGCCGATGGTACCTTTAATACATTATCTAAAAAGGAAAAGCTACAAGTAGACCGTCTGCGTGCCAAGCTTGAAAAGAACTTAGGTTCTATCTCGGATATGACGCGTTTGCCCGGTGCCTTGTTTATTGTAGATATCCGTCGCGAGCACATTGCCGTTAAGGAAGCACAAAAATTGAACATCCCTATTTTCGCTATGGTAGATACCAACGCTGATCCACGTGATGTAGACTATGTAATTCCAGCGAATGACGATGCGTCAAAATCTATTGAAAAAATTATGACTTTGGTTACTGAAGCTGTTGCCGAAGGACTTAAAGAACGTCAAAAAGACAAAGCAGATGCCGATGCTGCTGCTACTGAAGGTGAAGTTGTTGCACCGACAACAGCTGAAGAAGCTGCCCCTGCTGTTGAAGCAGCCAAACCTGCTAAAAAGAAAACCAAAGCAGCCAAAAAAGAAGCTGTTGAAGAAGTAGCTGCTGAGGAAGATGCTGTTGAGGAAGTAACTGCTGAAGAAGTAGTTGAAGAAGCAAAAGCAGAGGTTGTAGAAGCACCTGCTAAAGCAGAAAAGCCTGCCAAAGCAAAAAAAGCAGACAAAGATGCTAAAGCAAAAAAAGATGTTGAAGCAGCTGCGCCTACTGAAGTGGTAGAAACTGAAGAGCCTGCTGAAGACGCTGTTGAAGACGCTAGTGAAGACACTGACGAAGAAACCAAAGAAGAAAAATAAAAAAAAGACTATGTCAAAAATTACTGCTGCTGAAGTAAACAAACTGCGCAAAACAACTGGTGCAGGTATGATGGACTGTAAAAAAGCGCTTGTAGAAGCTGGTGGCGACTTTGAAGCTGCTATTGAATTATTGCGTAAAAAAGGACAGAAGGTTGCTGCAAACCGTGCAGACCGCGACTCGTCTGAAGGTGCTGTAATTGCTCGTGTAAACGATGATGCTACCGCAGGCGTTGTGGTGTCCATAAACTGTGAAACAGACTTTGTAGCCAAAAACGATAGCTACCTAGCTCTTGCCAACAAACTTGCTGACATTGCGCTCACCCAAGACAACAGAGATGCCTTTTTAGCGACAACATTTGAGGGTGACCTTAGCGTAGCTGACAAGCTTACTGAACAAACGGGTGTCATTGGTGAGAAAATTGAAATTGGTGGTTTTGAACGCTTGGAGGCGCCTTTCGTAGGCTCGTACATCCACGCGGGGAACAAGATTGCCACACTCGTTAGTCTTTCTGCTGCAGTAGAAGGAGCTGCAGAAGCGGCCAAAAATGTTGCCATGCAGGCAGCTGCCATGAACCCCATCGCACTTAACGAAGATGGCGTTGACGCGACTATTATCGAAAAGGAAATCGAAATTGCCAAAGACCAGTTGCGTCAAGAAGGCAAGCCAGAAGCCATGCTCGATAATATTGCAAAAGGAAAAATTAAACGTTTCTTTAAAGACAATACACTAGTTAATCAAGCCTATATCAAAGACGGCAAACAAAGTGTTTCGGCTTATGTAAAGTCTGTTCACGCAGACCTTACTGTAACAGGTTTTAAGCGTTTGGCACTGGGATAGTCCTAAACCTTTATTAAAAATAAACGAAGACCTCCATTATGGGGGTCTTTTTTTTATATTGGCAGTATCCAAATCCGTATATGGAATGAAAACCTTTGTGCCTGTACTGCTTTTTAGCTTTTCAACTGTTGCCTATACTCAACACATTACCGTGCTAGACAGCATATCCCAAGAACCCATTCCATTTGTGCACGTTTACGATGGTAACAAAGGGGTTATTGGCAATAGTAAAGGAACTTTTTATTGGCAAAGCAATACTGCAGATTCCATTTCCTTGTCTTGTATGGGTTATGCGACTAAAACAATTCCTGTTGATCGGCTCAAAGATTCTCTTTATCTGATACCAAAAGCATTTGAACTTGCACCCATTATGGTATCCAATAAGACCTTGACAGCAAAAGAAATCATGGCGCAGGTCATTGAAAACACCCCCAACAACATGGATTTTGGGCTTTCGTCAAGTGAGGTCTATGTTGTGGTAAAGAGCAAGGATGTAGTTCAAAAAATGGATATAGAAATTAAAAAATCTACCCTCCCAGAGTTGGATCAAACTTTTGTTCATGAAATCATCCAAAAAATGCCACGCGAACAAGAAAGCGTTTACTACACACAAAGCAAGTGGCTACGAGAAAGTGGGGGGCTAAATCTTCACAAATTAGAAGTCATACAGGCCGCAAGCCTCATAGATTCGCTGGCAGAAGCAACCTATACCTCTATGGAAGAAACCATAGATGGTATTCTCAAAAAACGAGTTAAAAAAGACTCTTATTTTAAGGTAAAATCAGGGCCGCTTATTTCAGCAAAGATTGATAACGAACAAGAAGTAGACTCGACAGCTCAAGACAGCGTAGGCATAACCCCTGAGGATTATGCCAAAAAACAACTGGGGATGCTAAAACAAAAGGGCAACACCTTGCTTTTTGAAGAAAAAAACTGGGCACTTCCCTTTTTGGACAAACCAAATAAGTATTCGCTAACCAATGAGGGCATCGTATATGACCAAAGAGTTCCAACGTATAAATTGCGTTTTACATCAAAAAAACGAAAAGATTACAGCGGCTACCTGCTGGTGGATGTAATTGATTTCGGAGTGCATAAAATATCTTATCACAACAATAAACACACGTTTAGAATTAAGTTGTTAGGGCTATTTTTTGAAGAGCGACTTGACAACAGAACCTATGTCTTTGTCAAAAATCAATTGGGCAAATACACCCTCTACAATATGTCTGAAAAACTTGATGCGATGTTAGGGATAAGAAGACCTTTCAAAATCATTGAGAAAAATAAGGTTGTCAAAGGGCGCAATAGACAAAATGTCTTGTCTATGGACATCAATTATAGTGGTAAAAACAACATTGAAAGGGATGTCTATTTTAATTCCTTCAAGCCCATTTCCAAACCAGTATTTGATGCATTTAAAGCAAGTCATACCGTTACACCAACCGATTTTTATTCGCTGGAATCCATTCGTGCGGTTATGCCCGGATTGCCAGTAGAGTAAAAAATTTATTCGGATAGATAGGAACAACCCAGAGTATCCCCCTGAACTTCTTATATTTGCACAAATACACTCCATGCCATACAAACGAATACTTTTAAAGCTAAGCGGTGAAGCACTCATGGGAGACCGCACCCATGGCATTGATCCAAAACGCCTAAGCGAGTATGCCCAAGACATCAAAGAAATTGTAGCTATGGGCGTTGAAGTGGCGGTTGTAATTGGAGGAGGAAACATATTTAGAGGGGTTGCTGCCGCCAGTAATGGTATGGATCGCGTTCAAGGCGATTATATGGGTATGCTAGCCACCTGCATCAACGGAATGGCGCTCCAAAGCGCTCTTGAAGATGCCAAAGTACCCACTCGATTGCAAACCGCTATCAAAATTGAAGCGATTGCAGAACCCTATATCAAGCGACGTGCCGTACGCCACCTAGAAAAAGGGCGTGTGGTTATATTTGGCGCAGGCACAGGGAATCCATTTTTTACGACAGACTCGGCAGCTGTATTACGCGCTATTGAAGTAAATGCTGACGTTATCCTCAAAGGAACCCGTGTTGACGGTATCTATACGGCCGATCCAGAAAAAGACAAAACTGCCGAAAAGTTTGACAATATTTCCTTTAAAGACGTACTTAACAAAGGCTTAAAGGTTATGGACTCCACTGCATTTACGCTCAGTCAAGAAAACGAGCTGCCCATTGTTGTTTTTGACATGAATAAGCCAGGAAACCTCAAAAAAGTAGTCATGGGCGAATCAATTGGAACATTGGTAAATCTTTAAATCATGGAAGAATTAAATCTTATTATGGAAATGGCTGAAGAAGCCATGAATAAAGCACTTGAACACCTAGACAA
>JAQWKF010000098.1 GCA_029247985.1 Flavobacteriaceae bacterium | reverse complement strand
AAACTTACGACACTAAAAAAGAAAAGACCCAAACACAAAAAGTGCTTGAGTCTCATTTAGTAGCGGGAGCTGGACTCGAACCAGCGACCTTCGGGTTATGAGCCCGACGAGCTACCTACTGCTCTATCCCGCGTTGTGGATGGCAAAAATACAAAACTTCTCTGAAATAGCAATAGCTCTTCGGCAATCCTTACCTTTGCAATATGCATAAAGCAGGTTTTGTCAATATTATCGGAAGTCCTAATGTGGGAAAGTCAACCCTAATAAATGCCATATTGGGTCAAAAACTCGTTATTACCAATGCCAAAGCACAAACCACACGCCATAGAATTCTTGGCATGCTTAATGCGGATGATTACCAGCTTATCCTTTCGGATACGCCTGGAATTATTCAGCCTGCTTATAAGCTGCAAGAGAGTATGATGGACGCCATGCAGTCTGTTTTCGATGATGCAGATGTGTTGGTCTATATGGTAGAAATAGGAGAGAAAAAAGGCAAAGATGAAAGTGTTATCGAACGCCTGTCCAAAACTGATAAGCCCCTTTTCTTGGTTATTAACAAAATTGACAAGGGCAACCAAAGTTTGCTAGAAGAAACCATTGATGCTTGGAAAGAACAATTACCCAACGCACAAATAAGAAGTATTTCTGCTCTTGAAAAATTTCAAATTGAAGAATTGGTGACGCAAATGGTAGCATTATTGCCAGAACACCAACCCTATTTTCCCAAAGATCAGCTTTCTGATAAGTCCGAACGTTTTGTGGTTAATGAAGTTGTGCGTGACAAGATATTGTCTAATTATGACAAAGAAATTCCATATTCAGTTGAGGTTGCCACAGAATCTTTTAAGGTAGAAGATAGCATTATAAAGATCAGTGCAGTTATATTTGTAGAGCGCAATTCTCAAAAAGGAATTTTAATTGGTCACAAAGGGGCCGCCCTAAAAAAGGTAGGAACACAAGCCCGTCGTGATTTAGAACGATTTTTTGAAAAAAAAGTGCATCTTGAACTTTTTATTAAAGTAAATAAAGATTGGCGTTCAAATGCTAATGCCCTAAAGCGTTTTGGATATTAAAAACAACCCTCTTAACCTATAAAAAAAGTATGCGAAATCTAGTTGCTATTGTTGGAAGACCTAATGTTGGCAAATCCACGTTGTTTAATCGAATGGTGCAACGACGCGAAGCCATTGTTGATGCAGCAAGTGGAGTCACACGTGACAGACAATATGGCAAAGCCGATTGGAATGGGTGTGAATTTACTTTAATTGATACGGGAGGATACGTTGTTGGTGGCGATGATGCCTATGAAAAAGAAATTGATCAGCAAGTTGAAATCGCCATATCTGAAGCAGATGCCATTATTTTTATGGTTGATGTAGAAACAGGAATTAATATTATGGACGAGGAAGTAGCCAAATTACTTCGTAAATCAGACAAGCCTGTTTTTCTTGTTGTCAACAAGGTTGATAACGCAAGACGTGTCATTACATCTGTCGAGTTTTACGCCCTAGGCATTGACAACTTATACCATATTTCTGCCATGAATGGAGGAGGTACTGGCGATTTATTAGATGCATTAGTTTCTGCTTTGCCAGATAGGAGCGCAACAATAGTTGATGGATTGCCCCGCTTTGCAGTGGTGGGCAGACCCAATGCTGGTAAGTCTTCTTTTGTGAATGCGCTTATTGGCGAGCCTAGGAATATTGTCAAAGACGAGGCGGGGACCACCCGCGATAGTATTGATACCGTTTATAACCGATTTGGTTTTGAATTTTGCCTAGTAGATACTGCAGGTATCCGCAGAAAAACTAAAGTAAAAGCCAATATTGAGTTTTACTCTGTCATGCGCGCCTTGCGATCCATTGAATTTTCGGATGTATGCATGCTTGTTTTTGATGCTACCAGATCATTTGATTCGCAGGTTAAAAATATTTTTTGGTTAGCAGCCCGAAACCACAAAGGAGTCGTAATCTTGGTAAATAAGTGGGATTTGGTGAATAAGGATACCAACAGCACCAAGAAAGTAGAAGCACACATACGTAAAGAGATATCTCCTTTCATAGATGTACCCATTGTTTTTGTTTCTTCTCTTACTAAGCAACGTGTCTTTAAAGCCATAGAAACGGCAGTAGATGTGTATAAACGCCGCACGAAACGCATTCCAACACGAAAACTGAATGACTATATGCTCCCTATTATTGAAAAAAATCCACCTCCAGCATTAAAGGGTAAGTATGTTAAAATAAAGTTTGTAACCCAATTGCATTCGCCACATCCTCAGTTTGCCTTTTTCTGCAACCTGCCACAATATGTCAAAGATCCTTATAAACGGTTTTTGGAAAATAAACTCCGAGCTGAATACGATTTCAGTGGGGTAACGATTGATATTTTTATTAGGAAGAAGTAATTAGAGTTCTGCCTTTATGCGCAGTAACTCTTGACGAATTTTTTGCAGTTTCTTTAGAACGCTGAGGTTTCCTCTTTTTTCTCTGCTGAGTTCTTTTTTGGCACCCTCAAGTGTAAATCCACGTTCCTTAACCAAGCTGAATATCAACTCAAACTTTTCAATATCTTTTGCTGAAAATTTGCGTGTTCCGCTTTGGTTTTTTTTCGGGTTAATAATTTGAAATTCTTTTTCCCAGAAACGTATCAAAGAGGGTTTCACCTCAAATGCTTCGGCCACCTCGCCTATGCTGTAATACAATTTTTCAGGTAAACGATGTCGCATTAGTCAAGCGATTGGTTCTCGCGGTTGGCAGCCTCTAACATGGCCTCAAATTCTTCTGGGTTAAGGTCACCAGAAAAGAAATTAATGGGGTTGATTGCTTTGCCGTCTTTAAGTATTTCATAGTGAAGGTGTGGCGCTTGAGAGCGCCCAGTATTCCCAACATATCCAATAATATCACCACGTTTAACACGCATACCTCGCTTTACATTGTAATCACTTAAGTGGGCGTATAATGTCACATAACCATATCCATGGTCAATACGTATATGTTTTCCATAGCCAAACGAACGGTTATCAGCTCTAGTAACCTTGCCATTGCTTGTAGCGTAAACAGGGGTTCCTCTTGGAGATGTAAAATCCATGCCTTTGTGCTTACGGCGTGCTTTTGTAAACGGATCTGTACGCCACCCGTAACCAGATGCCATACGTTTTAAATCATCGTTCTTAATGGGTTGAATAGATGGAATTGCAGCTAATAATTTCTCTTTATCGAGCGCCAATCGTTGTACTTCATCAAAAGACTTGGATTGAATAACCATCTGTTTAGATAAAATATCAAGTTGTTTTGTGGCACTAATAATCAAGTCTGAATTGGCATAGCCTTCAAGATTTTTATATCGGTTTGCGCCTCCAAAACCAGCTTTCCTAACATCATCAGGCACAGGGTTGGTTTCAAATACTACACGGTAAATTTGGTTATCGCGCTCCTGCAAGTGATCAAGGACCTCTTCGACCTTGTTCATCTTAAGTTCTAGTTGCTCGTAGTTGAGTTTGTAGTTTTCTAGCTCCCGTGCTTGCGCGATTTCAGTAGGGGTACTGATAGCAGGTGTAGAAAGTAAAAAAAATACAAAGGCTATACCGAATAGGGCAGAAGCAGTTAGAAACGCCAAGACATTCCGTACTTTTCGACGATTTTTAACTTCTATTTTTCGATATGATAGACTCTCTTGGTCGTAGTAATACTTAACCTTTGCCATTCCGTAAAATGTACTATTTTTACTCCGCTGAATCAGCGTACACAACAAAGATACGTAATTCAGGCTAACCATTAAACGGTTTCATGAAAGCAAAAGACATTCGCGCAAAGTTTCTAGACTTTTTTACTGATAAAGAACACAAAATCGTAGCCTCTGCACCCATGGTTATGAAAAATGATCCAACGCTAATGTTTACCAATGCGGGCATGAATCAGTTTAAAGAATATTTTCTGGGAAACAAAGTCGCATCCGATAAAAGGGTTACTGATACTCAGAAGTGTCTTCGTGTTTCAGGCAAGCATAATGACCTGGAGGAGGTTGGGAAAGATACCTATCACCACACCATGTTCGAAATGCTCGGGAATTGGAGTTTTGGTGACTATTTTAAAAAAGAAGCTATCGCCTATGCATGGGAGTTTCTTACTGAAGAATTGCAAATCGATAAAAATGACTTGTATGTAACCGTATTTGAAGGAGATGACGCAGAAGGACTCTCAAAAGATGTTGAAGCTATTTCTTTTTGGGAATCACATATTGCACCCGAACGTATTTTGATGGGTTCCAAAGCAGATAATTTTTGGGAAATGGGCGATCAAGGGCCTTGTGGTCCCTGCTCTGAAATTCATGTTGACATAAGGTCCGCTGAAGACAAAGCCAAAGTTGACGGAGCTACCCTTGTCAATATGGATCATCCCCAAGTGGTTGAAGTTTGGAATTTGGTTTTTATTGAGTTTAACAGAAAGGCCAATGGTTCACTTGAAAAATTACCTGAAAAACACGTAGATACGGGTATGGGCTTTGAACGCCTTTGCATGGTGGTTCAAGGAGTACAGTCTAATTATGATACCGATGTATTTACTCCGATCATTCGTGAGATAGAAACCCGCACAGCTACAAATTATGGTAAAAAAGAGGAAATCGATATTGCCATTCGCGTAATTGCCGATCACCTTAGAGCAGTTTCTTTTTCTATTTCCGACGGTCAATTGCCCTCCAATAATGGCGCTGGCTATGTGATACGTCGTATTTTAAGGCGTGCCATTCGATATGGGTATACGTTTTTGGATCAAAAAGAACCGTTTATTTTTGCATTGGTCAAAACGTTATCGGACCAAATGGGAGATGCTTTTCCCGAACTAAAAGGTCAACAAGATCTTATCCGAAATGTCATCAAGGAAGAGGAACAATCCTTCTTAAAAACATTGTCACAAGGTTTGGTTATGCTTGAGCAACTCATGAAATCCAACACAAAAAAACAACTATCTGGAGCCAAGGCTTTTGAGCTATACGACACCTTTGGGTTTCCCGTAGACTTGACAGCGCTTATTTTGTCTGAAAACAACATGACCCTAGACGTGGATGCGTTTGAAATCGAAATGGAGCAACAAAAAGCTCGCTCAAGAGCAGCTGCTCAAGTGGAAACCGAAGATTGGATTGATCTTAGAGAGGATAACGAACAGGAATTTGTGGGCTATGATTTACTCAAAACACCCGTTAAGATTGTTAGGTACAGAAAGATAACTACCAAAAGCGGCAGCTTATTTCAATTGGTTTTCAATCTAACACCTTTCTATCCTGAAGGGGGCGGTCAGGTTGGAGATAAGGGCTACCTGGAAGCACCAAATGGTAACGTAACCTATATCACAGATACCAAAAAAGAAAACAACCTTATTATTCATGTTGCTAATCAATTACCCACAGATCTCAACGCCACATTTACTGCCGTAGTCGATGAGCAAAAGCGAAATGCTACCGCTGCCAACCACACCGCCACACACCTGTTGCATCAAGGGTTGCGTTCGGTACTTGGCGTGCATGTTGGTCAAAAAGGATCTATGGTGCGCTCTGGTTATTTACGCTTTGATTTTTCACATTTCGCCAAGCTAACTTCAGAAGAACTTAGTGCTGTCGAAGCTTTTGTAAATGCTCGAATACAAGAACAGATTGAGTTAGAGGAACAGCGTAGTACACCTTATCAGAAAGCTATTGACAACGGTGCGCTTGCCCTTTTTGGTGAGAAGTATGGCGATACGGTTCGCAGCATCCGCTTTGGCGAATCTGTTGAGTTATGTGGAGGTACTCACGTGCAAAATACCGCAGCACTTTGGCATTTCACTATTACGGGCGAAACAGCTGTTGCATCGGGGATTAGACGTATTGAAGCCGTTACAGCTAATGAAGCTAAAAAACGCGTTTACAATCAAGCAGAAACGTTTGAAAAATTAAAAAAACAGCTCAAAAATTCGCAGGATGTTATTGCATCGGTTGAGGCTTTGCAAGATGAGAACAGCAAACTTAAGAAGGAATTAGAAGCCCTTAACAAACAGTTGGTAGGACAGCTTATTACCGAACTGGAGAGCAAAAGCGTAATGCAAGGAGAAATCTCCATTATAATTGCTGAAGTTGATTTGGACGGCACCAGCTTGAAAGATGCCCTTTTTAAACTCGGTCAAAATCACCAAAATTTGATTGCTGTATTGGGCAGTAAAAAAGGCAATAAGCCTCTCTTGTCTTGTTATGTTTCTAAAACACTTGCTGAAAAGGGCACTTGGCAAGCAAATGCCATTATTAAACAAATCAGTCCCCATATTCAAGGTGGAGGTGGTGGTCAACCATTTTTTGCCACTGCAGGAGGAAAAAATCCAAATGGAATCCCCGCAGCTTTAACTGCAGCTAAGAATATGCTCGTCAACTAGTTTGATGGGGGGTAAGCAGTCAAAATATCTGTAACAAAAGCATTGATTTTTGCTTCCCGCTCTTGTGGCGTGCCTCTGCTCAATCTACCAGTTCCTTTACCTTGCCAAACTAATTTCTTGGAATTCGCATCAATAAGATCAATATACAATACACCGTTAGTCGTCGTATTTACATTATAAGGGCGGTTAAACCCCCAACCCCAACCCATACCGCCATAAGGGCCATAGAAAGGACCACCCCAGCCGATATAGCTTTCGCTCACACGTACATTTTTCTCAGCTTTAGTGTGAAAACTAACCAATATGCCGGGCGTTTCTGAAGCTGTAAAACCCTTTTCTGAAAGCGCGTTTTCAATGGCTTTTAAGACACGTCTTTTATCTAGGTCTGAAATTTTAGCATCGTCAATACCTGGTTTGAAAAAAGCATAGGTATTATATGAGGTAAAGTCAACACCTGTATCATAATCTGTACTAACACGAATAGATGCACAAGAAGCGACTAAGAGAGCTGTAGCGAGATATAAAAACCGTTTCATAATTAAATTTATTTATTAGCAATCAAAAAACATGCCGAATGTATGTCTAAATATAACACATATAATCACGTATTTTTGAATGTGCTCAAACCAACTGCCATTAACGAACACATACCACTTCCCGAATTTGAAGAAAAAGGGGTTTCGGTTTATCTCAAAAGAGAGGATTTGGTTTTTCCTTTAGCCTCTGGTAATAAATGGCGCAAACTCAAATATAATTTTAAAGCCTTAAAAACCTCCTCTGCTAAAGGGATGCTAACGTTTGGTGGGGCTTACTCCAACCACCTTGCTGCTGCTGCTGCACTGGCTGCGCAGGAGCAAATTCCTATAGTTGGTATAGTAAGAGGCGAAGAACTTGCAACTAAACCATTAAATCCAACCTTGTCTCAGTGTCAGGCCAAGGGTATGCAGCTGGAATTTGTGTCTCGCGCTGAATACAAACTAAAAGAACACGGAAAAAAGGTACGTCAACTCGTAGCAACTAAAAGCCTATTGGTTGTACCTGAGGGGGGTACCAACAAACTAGCGGTTAAGGGGTGTATGGAAATATTGACTAGTGACGATAAGCGTTATGATGTTGTCGGATGTGCCGTAGGAACTGGAGGTACCTTAGCCGGTTTGGCAGCATCGGCTGCTGCGCATCAAAAAGTTGTGGGCTTTCAAATGGTAGATGATGCCACAATACCAGACCGTATTCGTACCTTTGTGTCACGTGATAATTGGGAACTCATACAACACCCATCCTATGCGGGATACGCCAATATCGACAAAAAACTTGTTGTATTTGCTAACGAGGTAATCGAAAAAACAGGCGTGGTATTGGATCCTATTTACACGGCACCTATGCTGTTTCAGTTGGTGCAAATGATAAAAGATAATACATGGACGTTTGGAACAAATATTTTACTCATTCACACTGGCGGAACGCAGGGAATCGCTGGCTACAATTATCAGTATCAAGCACAATGGCCAGAATCCTAACCTTTTTTCTTAGCGCACTCCTGCTTACTTCTTGTGGGTCAAAAAAAGTGGTCTACAATGGTGAAGTAAAGCGAAACGCTAAAAAAATTGAAAACAAATCACCCAAGCAAACCGCCAAAAAGCTTGCTGATATGGATGCTCATATGCGCATGAAGGTTTACGTACTACAGTATGCACCACTCGCGCAAAAGGAGATGAAAAAATTTGGAATACCAGCAAGTATTACTTTAGCGCAAGGGTTATTGGAATCGCAAGCAGGCGTTGGAAAATTAGCGGTCAAGTCCAACAACCATTTTGGTATTAAATGCCACAAAGGTTGGCGCGGGCCTAGCGTTTCTCACGACGATGACGCCAAGGGAGAGTGTTTTCGCAAGTATAAAAAAGTAGCACAGTCCTACAGAGATCACTCCGAGTTTTTGCGTTACAGAGACCGTTACAGCAAGCTTTTTAAAATGAAAAAAACAGATTATGTGAGCTGGGCACACGGGCTAAAAAAAGCAGGCTATGCTACAGATCCGCAATATGCCTACAAGCTCATATCACTCATTGAACGCTACGAGCTTTGGCAATTTGACGGTAGTAAGGAGCCTATTAAGACCAAAAAAGGTAAAAAGGAAAAAGGTCAAAAAAGCAAGGGTGTAGGTAGCCAAGATTACACCGTAAAACAAGGCGATACGCTATATGCTATTGCTAAACAATTTAACACTTCAGTGCAAGCCCTTAAAGAACGTAATGGATTGCGCTCAAATGAACTGGCTGTTGGCCAGCAACTAAAAGTAAAATGATGCAATACCAACGTAGTAGTGCCTTATTCAATGAGGCTAAGAAAGTAATTCCTGGTGGGGTAAACTCACCAGTACGTGCCTTTAACGCAGTTGGCGGAACACCTATTTTCCTAACCCACGCAAAGGGCGCTTACTTATATGATGAAGACCACAATCGCTATGTAGATTTTATAGCATCTTGGGGCCCTATGATTTTAGGGCACGCACATCCCAAAGTGGTCGCTGCCATTCAAGCTCGTGCTGAAAAAGGAACTTCCTATGGCATTCCAACAGCATTGGAAACTGAAATTGCCAAACGCGCGCTATCTATGGTGCCACATATGGATCAAATCCGCTTTGTCAATTCAGGAACAGAGGCATGCATGAGTGCGGTTCGACTGGCACGAGGTTTTACTGGCCGCAACAAAATCATCAAATTTGCAGGTTGCTATCACGGACACGCAGATGCCTTTTTGATTCAAGCCGGAAGCGGCGCCGTAACTTTTGGTAGCCCCAACAGTCCAGGCGTAACAACAGGCACGGCAAAAGACACCCTTCTTGCTGCATACAACAACTTGGAACAAGTGGCTGAAATATTTCGTGCCAATCCAGAACAAATTGCAGCCATAATCGTTGAACCTGTTGCGGGTAATATGGGTTGTATTCTACCTCAAGCAGGCTTCTTGGAAGGCTTACGCAGTTTGTGTGATGCACACGGAGCAGTTCTTATTTTTGATGAGGTCATGACAGGATTTAGATTGGCCCTAGGCGGTGCTCAGGAATGTCTTGGTGTTCGAGCCGATTTGGTTACTTATGGTAAAGTAATAGGGGGAGGTTTACCCGTTGGTGCTTTTGCTGCCCGAAAAGAAATTATGGATTTTTTAGCACCACTAGGACCCGTTTATCAGGCGGGTACCTTGAGCGGTAATCCATTGGCTATGACCGCTGGACTAACCATGTTAGATTTGTTGCATGAACACCCAGAAACATATACAAGTTTAGCGGATAAAACAGCCTTTTTACACCAAGAAATGATCCCACTGTTGGAGCAAAAAGGGCTTCCTTATCAAATCAACAGGCTAGGCTCCATGATGTCACTCCATTTTACAGACAAGCCCGTTGTCGATTTTGAAACCGCCGCAAAAGGAAATAACGAATATTTTAAAAGGTATTTCCACGGGATGTTGCTACGTGGGGTTTATTTACCGCCAAGTGCTTTTGAAAGTTATTTCTTAAATGATGCCATAACCCAAAAAGACCTCGAGCATACGCTGGAGGCCTTTTCAGAAACGCTTAAAAAATTATAAATTAACTTGGGTCAAGTATTGCATCAATACGCACCACAGCTTCTTGCAAGTGGTATCGTGTATTTTGATCTGTCATGGAAGTCAAACTTGAATTGATGGTGCTTTTAAGATTTATCAATTGTGCCCTGCTTACGGCTCTAATATCCGATTGACTTACAAGTACTCTAGTACGATTGCTATATCTTCTAGCAAAACCCTCTAGTGGCTCTTGACTTTCGGTCATCAGATACCCCAATCGGTCGATGTAAGCACGTTGTAGGTTTCTTCGATAAATTCCAATGTCTTTGTTGTTATACAACTCACTCCAGATGCCTTTTCGCAAGGCGGTCATCATTTCTACCAATGCATATGCATCACTTCCATTGAGTGCTTCGTTTTCCGAAATACGTGCCAATCGATCAAAGCTCAATAGACGGTTAAGCGTCCCTGTTTGCATACGACGCATACGATCAAGTACGCCGGCGAATTCTATTTTATTGAAAATCTCATTGTCTAACATCCAAGTGGGCGTTGTGAATAATTCTTCTTGTAAGAACTGCATGCAAGCACGCTGGTGCTTTTTGTCAACATGTGTATACACCGCACCTTCTTGGTCATAGGTCTTATAATATTCATAAACACCACCAATATTGGCTGCCACATGACCCATATAACGATTAAACTGACCTAATACTTGGTTATATAAATCTTGTAAATCTTCGTAGTCTTTGCCGTCCTCTGCAGTCCATTCAATTAGATTAGGCACGATTCTTTTGAGGTTGGCAATACCATAGGCACTTGCTTTTATGGCATCGTCACCTAGATCTTCTGTCTGTGAACTTGGATCAATTGGATTTCCAAATTGTTGGCTTCCAAAACGATACATAGGATCATCTTGATGCGCTAAAATCCATTTGTCCAAGGTTTCCTTTTCGTCTGCTGCCGTTTCAGACGATGGAATAGGACGATAGCCCCAGCGAACGGCATGTTTGTCATAAACTCCAATATCTGGCATCAATGACACATCTCCGTCTCCAGGCTGTGCTATATAGTTAAAGCGGGCATAATCCATGATGGAAGGAGCAGTACCATATTTTTTAGTAAAGGATGCAGATCGCAGCGAATCCACAGGAAAAGCAACGCTACTCCCCATATTGTGAGGTAGCCCAATGGTGTGTCCTACTTCATGTGCTGAGACAAATCGAATCAAACGACCCATAATTTCATCCTTAAACGCTACGCCTCTTGCCTCTGGGTTTATGGTGGCCGTTTGTACAAAAAACCAATTACGCAAGAGCGTCATCACATTGTGGTACCAGTTGATGTCAGACTCTAAAATTTCACCCGATCGGGGATCACTTACGTGTGGTCCATTAGCATTGGGTATGGGAGAAGCCAAATAACGCACAACTGAATAGCGCACATCTTCTGGACTCCAATCTGGGTCTTCTTCGGGTGTTGGTGGGTTTTTGGCAATAATGGCATTTTTAAAGCCTGCTTCCTCAAACGCTACTTGCCAATCTTCAATCCCTTGCTTTAAATAGGGTACCCATTTTTTTGGGGTAGCTCTATCAATGTAATACACTATGGGTTTTTTGGGTTCAACCAATTCCCCCCGATTAAATTTTTCTAAATCTTCATCTTTTATTTCCAAACGCCAACGATCTAGGTAGCGGACTGTTTTGCTTTCTTGCACATCTAAACCATAGTCCGTTTGTCCTCTAGAAAACCAGCCCACACGTTGATCAAAATAGCGTCTTTTCATTTGCTCTTTGGGAAGTAAAATCATGGAGTTGCTAATCTCTAAGCTAATCGAACCGGTGCTCGAATTAGACGGTGGCGAACTAGAATTATAGGTTTTTATATGGCGTGCCTCTATATTGAGCGGATAGCTTTTGAGCGTATTGATAAACGATCTTGATTTATCCATGCTTGATATTTTATAACTTTTTCTTCTCGACGCAGGAAAGCCAAGTGCTTTAACGTCTGTTTCAAAAAGCTTGTTAATTTCAATCACAGTAGAAGTCGAATCTTTTCCAATGGATTTGATATCAAATCGATACAGAATAGGTTCAAAGTTTGAATTGACAACAGCCTCATGTATAGGAAGGGAGTCTGCTGCCACAACCTCGTGTGAAACCACACGAAGTAACACTTTTTTGCTGTCTTTTTCCCAGCGCAATACTTGAGTATTTTGTTTTCCACCACCAAAACCGATACCTGATGCTGTTTTGGCAATTCGTGTAACCATTAACATTTCCGCCCCAAACAAGGAGTCTGGAATTTCGTAATAGAATTTGTCGTCAACCGTATGCACATCAAATAATCCCTTGTCGGTAATGGCTTTTTCGGTTATTACCTTATCATAGGGTTTAATCCCGTTTTTATCTTCCTTTTTAGGCTTTGGTTTTTCGATTACGGGGGGCTTTTTCTTTTTAAAAAGTTTGCCCAGTTGTGCGTGTGTGGGAACAGTAAACAGTGCAATAACAACGATAAGGAGGGCTGAAATTCTCTTCATATTTTTTATTTAGTATGCTAAAGTGTTGAAAATAAATAACATTACCAACTTGTAGAAGTTCAATAAAAGGGTATTTTATTTGCTATTTTTTCTTAAATTTATTTCACCAAATCTTAATATCATGAAATCTATATACACAACTTGTATGTTTTTGTGTTTAACTACTTTTTACGCACAAGAACAATACCTAGAAAAATTACCAGATAATCCAGATCCAGGAAAATGCTACGCAAAATGTATTGTTCCTGATCAGTTTGAAATAAAGACTGTTCGCGTTGTTGAAGTCCCTGCACATAATGTGCTAGAAGTGGTGCCAGCTGAATACAAAACTGTAAAAGACGAAGTCGTAGTAAAGCCAGCTTCAAAAAAATACAAGTATGTTCCAGCCGTATTTAAAACGGTTTACGATACCTTTTGGATAGAAGAGCCCTACAACAAACATTATCCAAAAATGGCCACTTTCACCGATGCATATGAGTCCGTTGAAGTAAAGAGTGAGTCTGGAAAATGGGTGGCTGGTGAAAACCCAGATTGCCCGTCAATTAACCCAGATGATTGCCGTATTTTTTATTATAAACAAGACCCTCCCGTAATACGAGAGGTACCGGTAAAAAAACTTGTTTCAGATGCGACAAGTACTACCAAACAAAAAGGCGGAAAGTATAAGCTCGTAAAGCGTGAGGTTATGGAAACCCCTGCCCAAACCATTGCAATAGATATTCCAGAAGTAAAAGAATTTGTTGAGCGCCGTGTTTTGGTAAAGGACGAAACAACAAAGGCAATTAAGGTGCCTGCTGTGTATACCACCGTTGAAAAAAGGGTACTGGTAAAAAAAGGAGGTATGGAGGCTTGGCGCCAAGTCCCTTGTACCCTACCTAAAGATGCCATTATTTTACCGATTCATTATGAATTAGGCAGTGCGAAACTAACAGCAAAGTCCAAAAGAATTATAGACAAACATATTCTTTCAAGAATGAAGCAGCATCCAGACGCTATTGTTGAAGTAGGCTCGCATACCGACTCACGTGGCGGAAATGAGTTTAACAAAAGCTTGTCAAATAAAAGATCAAAATCAGTCGTATCATATTTAAATCAAAAGGGAATTGAAACTTCTCGCTTGATTGCAGTAGGATATGGCGAGTCAAAGTTGCTAAATGACTGTAAAGACGGTGTTTCTTGTTCAGAAACCCAACATGCAAAAAACAGGAGAACAGAATTTAAGTTCTTCTAAAGTAGGGTAACCCATAAATCATCATTAGTCTTTTTGACTTCTGCAATTGATTTAGCTGTTAACCCTTTGATGGTCTTATCCCATTTTTTATTACTAAGCCCTGATTGCTCTTTTAATGATGAAAGTGCAACGGGGCTTTCTTTTTTGAGCAAGTCAACAACTAACTGTTCCTCTTCCGTTAGCTTAGGCCCTTTTTTCTCAGGACGCATCTGTGGAAAAAACAGTACTTCTTGAATAGAGCTATTGTTGGTCAACAGCATGGTAAGGCGATCAATGCCAATACCAATCCCTGAAGTGGGTGGCATGCCGTATTCCAATGAACGAAGAAAATCTTGGTCAATAAACATGGCCTCGTCATCTCCTTTTTCA
>JAQWKF010000085.1 GCA_029247985.1 Flavobacteriaceae bacterium | reverse complement strand
TATGGGTATAGGCTTTGTGAGGCCTCATACACCGCTTCATGCCCCCGACGAATATTTTGATATGTATCCAATCGATGAAATTGAGCTTGATAATTGGCTCGACGGCGATGAGTTGGACACCTTTTGGAAAGAAAATTTTCAAGGAGATTTATCACTTGAGGGTGATGTAAAAACAGTTTATGGATACAGAGGAGGAAATCTTAAAGGGCCATTGCTGTTAAAAACATTGGTAGATTCTTATGGGGGAGACAGAGAATTGGCTCTTAAATATTTCCTGCAAGCTTACTTAGCATGTATCACATTTGTTGATGATCAGGTTGGTAAAATATTAGATTCTCTAGAGTCAACAGGTTTGAATAACAATACCATTGTTATTTTGACGAGTGATCATGGTTGGCATTTAGGCGAGAAAAATCATTTATTTAAGAATTCTCCTTGGGAAGAAAGTACACGTATTCCGTACATTCTCCGCATTCCTAATAGCGAAGTGAAAGGTGTGGTAAACCATCCAGTGTCACTAATTGATATTTTTCCAACATTAATTGACTATTGCTTCCTATCAGGTAACACCAAAAAATCAAATTCCGGTGGAAATTTGGGCGGGTATTCCTTGCGCGCATTTTTAGAGAATCCTAATACGAAAAATTGGGTCGGTCCAGATTATGCATTGACGATTATAGGAAATTATGGTAATCAGGTGCCAAAAGAAAAGCAGAATTACACCCTGCGCACAATTGATTACAGATACATTAGATATTCAAATGGTAAAGAAGAGTTGTATTGCAACAAAAAAGATCCATACGAATGGTACAATGTGGTCAATGAAAAAAATTATAGAAAAAAGCTAAAATTGTTGCGAAACCAACTTAATCAAATATTAAAATAAACATGGAGTCTAAATTTTTTTTAACATTAATTATGTTGTCGGGTTTGTTGCTTTCGGCTCAGCAAGATAACGACAAACCCAACCTGATTGTTATCATGACCGATGACATGGGTTATGCAGATGTTGGGTTTAATGGCTGTAAAGACATCCCTACACCAAATATTGATTCCATTGCTTACAACGGTGCCCATATAGTTAATGGTTATGTGTCATTTCCAGTTTGTGGACCTAGCCGAGCGGGTTTTATCACTGGGAGATATCAAGACAGATTTGGCTTTACAACAAACCCTACTATTGATCCGACAAATGATATTGCTGGTCTTCCACTTGATGAAAAAACAATAGCTGAGGTTTTACACGAAGAGGGTTACAAAAGTGCTATTGTGGGAAAATGGCATTTGGGCACACATCCAAATTTCCATCCTCTTAAAAGAGGCTTTGATTATTTCTATGGTTTTTTATCTGGAGGGCATAATTACTTTATGAATCAATTGACTGTTGAAAATCTTGAAAATGTTAAATCCAAATGGGCTTGGTATAAGACCAAGCTACGGGAAAATCATAAAACACTTGAATTTGAGGATTATAAAACCGACTACTTAACAGATGAACTCAGTGAGGCAGGCCTTCGCTTTATTAACAAGCAAGCTGAAAATGACCAGTCTTTTTTCTTATTTCTCGCCTATAACGCTCCACATACACCTATGCATGCGACTGAAAAATACCTTTCAAGATTTCCACACATAAAAGATACAAAAAGAAAGACCTATGCAGCTATGGTAAGTGCTGTTGATGATGGGATAGGGCTAGTACTAGAGGCGTTGAAAGAAAATGGTCAAATAGAAAATACCATTATTGTGTTTTTATCGGATAACGGAGGTGCACATAACAATGCTTCTCAAAATACACCGCTTAGAGGAACTAAAGGAAGTGTTTACGAAGGTGGTTTTAGAGTGCCATTTGCCATGCAATGGAAAGGCGTAATTCCTGCAAATACAAGGTATGAAGAATCTGTTTCGTCACTAGACATTATGGCATCAATAGTTGATATTTTAGATATTAAAACAAATCCAAAAAAACCACTAGACGGTGTTAATATAATTCCATATTTGACAGGTAAAAAGAAAGGAGCGCCACATGAATATTTGTTTTGGCGCAAGTGGGAGCAAAATGCGATGGCTGCCATTAATACCGATTATAAGTTACTTAAAGTAAAGAAAAACGCAGAGACAGAATTTTACAACTTAAAGAAAGACGTTTCAGAAAAAGAAAACATCAAGGGTTCTAGTTCTAAAAAGGTGCAAGAGATTCAAAAAGAGTGGGACAAGTGGAATGCACAACTTAAAGACAGAGTGTTTCCAACTCTTGGAAATGATAAATGGTGGTTAAGAATCCAAAATAAATCTCATGATTAGATACGCATTACTTTTTCTATTTATTTTTAATATCTCAAACTTAACTGGGCAAGAAAAACCCAATGTGTTAATGATTGTTTTGGATGACCTCAATGATTATGTGGGTGTTTTGGATGGGCATCCACAGGCAAAAACCCCTAACATTGATAGGCTTGCTAAAGAAGGTGTTTTGTTTACAAACGCACATGCCAATGTTCCTGTATGCCAACCATCCAGAGCAAGCTTTATGACAGGCATTTCTCCATTGCGCTCTCGGATGTGGGGTTTCTCCAATTGGTTGAAAAATGATTTGTTGGCGCAAGCAACCACCCTTCCTGAGTTTTTCACTGCAAACGGATATGTTAGTATGCAATCTGGAAAGGTGTTCCATAGCCCAAAAAAAGGTGCTTGGAGCCTTATGGGTATTAAAAAAGATTATGGCCCCATAGCATTTAATGGTAAAAAATCAGTTCCGCATCCCTCATCTCCAAAAGGTATGCGTGAATTAGGAGCTCTTGATGCAACATTTTTCTCTTTAGCAGACATCCCAGAAGTTCCATCTTCTGATGATGCACCTGGAGCAAAAGGATGGTATAATGGTAGCTGGGGAGGGAAACCATTTCGTTATGTAAATGATACTGATAGAGATTTAATGACGGATGAGAAAAGTACTATTTGGACCAAAAAACAATTGGAAAAGCTTGAAAAAGAAAACGCCAGCGATCCCTTCTTCATGGCCATTGGTCTTCACAGACCCCACACCCCCTTAGTGGTTCCGCAAAAATACTTTGATATGTTTCCATTAAAAAAGATTCAAACGTCACAAATAAAAGAGGAAGATTATGCGGATACTTTTTTAGAAAACAACAACCTTAAGAAAGGTGGAATGTCAAGAGGTAGAAAGGCATATATAGGTTTAGTTGAAGGATATGAATCAAAGGAGCTTGCACTTAAAAAATACACACAGGCCTATTTGGCAAGCGTTGCTTTTGCTGATGATCGTGTTGGGGAACTGCTTGAAGCATTAGAAAATTCGAAGTTTGCCAACAATACAATTGTTATTCTCTTTAGCGATCACGGATACAATTTAGGGGAAAAAAAATATCTATGGAAGTACAATCTGTGGGAAGAAACGACACGCGTACCACTAATTATAAAAGCACCAAAATACAGCGCAAATGCAGGAAATAAAGTAAACCATCCGGTT
>JAQWKF010000051.1 GCA_029247985.1 Flavobacteriaceae bacterium | reverse complement strand
TATAAGGGAGAAATACGCTTTAAATTAGTGTCCGCTAATGATACGTATACATTTTCATATGCGACCAAGGGCAAGCGTTATAAAGTATTGACCACAACCACAGCAGACTTGGTACTCTTCAATGGATTTACAGGAGCTCATATAGGGCTTTACGCCACAAGCAATGGGCAAGACAACAACGATTTTTCAGATTACGATTGGATAAATTTTTTACCTAAAACTAGAAAATGAAAAAAATGAATTTTTATATTTTAATAGCAGTTGGCTTACTTTCATGTGGCCAAGACGGAGACAGCTCAGAGGAGGCAGAAGTGTCCGAGATATTGACGACTAAGACCATTACGATTGATCAACAAATTGACGGCCAAATGGTGAGCAGGTCTGTCCTTATTCAAGCACCTGAGATTCCCGACGCAAACACAAAATATGCACTTGTTTTTGCTTTCCACGGTCGTGGTGGGAATAATAACAATTGGGTTAATACCCTAAGGCAGTTTACAGATACAGGCTCATTTATTGGAATCTATCCACAAGGGCATTTAAAATCTTGGAACCTGGGTTCAGAGCCTTCAACCGCTGACGATGTAGCTTTTGTAAACACCCTTGTAGAAACCTTGTTAACCTATACCAACGTCGACAGTGAAAGAATCTTTGCCATTGGATCTTCTAACGGAGCTGGTATGGTAAACACTTTGGCAGCCAAAACCCAACACTTTAAAGGAATTGCCCCTGTAGCTTCCCAATTGATAGCCTCTATAGATATTAGTTCGCAAACCAAGCCTGTATCCATATTTCAAGTCAATGGCGGCCAAGATGATGTTATTCCCATTGATGGAGGGGAACGTTTTGGACACTCCTTTTTTAGCGCCTACGAAAGTGCTCAAAAATGGGCAGTTCAATTTGGATGTAATGTAACTCCAACCCAAACAACAATAGCGGGTAATGCGTCCTATGTTTTTTCCGGTTGTTCGGATCAGGCTGTGGTTCAATACTTACGTGTTGAAAATGCGGGCCATGCTATTTCTGGAACTTACCCACAGCTTTGGCAGCATATTTGGACATTTTTTTCATCCCTTTAAAAAATTATAGTTTTTGACAAAAAACTTTCAAAACAAGCTGAAATTGTGCAGTAATTTACCGCCACAATAAATTATTGCTAATGACATTTCGATTTATAGCTGCAACGGTTTTAGTGCTTTCTCTTTTTTCGCTCAGTGCAAAAGCTCAAGAACATCTTGTCCATACCCCTTGGCAATTAGATGGCGCTGATGAAAGGATTGAAAAAATAAGAAAAGGGACGGTACAATTGGCGTTCGTTTTGGACGGCAAACCACTTGAAGATAAGGCCCATGTAGACCTTGAATTGGTTAGTCATGCATTCAGCTTTGGCGTTTCCATGACACAAGCCAGTTCTCTTTCTAATAAAGAGCAGGCTGTATACCAAAATCGGGTTAAGGAACTGTTTAATTTTGTAACCCTTGGATTTTACTGGGCAGCACGAGATGAGAAAAATGATTTGACAGGGTATAAACGTATGATGCGCCAAAAAGTGGATTGGGCCGTAGCAAATGACATTAAAATTAAGGGACACCCGCTTTTGTGGCACGAATCTTTGCCCCAATGGGTTATTGACTATCAAGACCCCGTTGCTCTTGAAAAAATAATCTTTAAGCGCATACAAGACCTATTGCTTGATTATCCAGAAATTCAATATTGGGATGTATACAATGAAGCCATTGCCCCATTCAAAAACCATGTTACACCAAGTGGTGTCACCCGTTGGATTACGCATAAAGGGGGCATATACCCAGCCATGTTAGAACTCTATGCGTTTGCCAATAAAACAGCACCCAATAAAATATACACCAATAATCACTACCACCCAACAGACCCAGAATTTCTAAAATTAAACGAATATTTTATTGAAAAAAAAGTGGGTTATCAAGCCATTGGAATGCAAGCGCATATGCAAACCCATGACAATGTATTTGAGGAGCAAGAGCTATGGGACTTGGTTAGTACGTTTACTCCTCTTGGCAAAGACATTCAGTTCACGGAAGTTACCGTTACCAGTTCAAAGCTGTTTAACAATTGGAAAGACCACGGAGTCTTTTTGGAGGAGCGCAATGCTGTCCGGAAAAAAGGGAAAAAGATGAACCTGCCAAGCATTAAGCAGAAGGAGATATTTCAAGCGGCATATATCAAAGATTTCTACACACTCCTATTTAGTCACCCTAGTGTGAGTTCCATTACCATGTGGAACCTGACCGACAAAAATGCGTGGCGCGGTCATGCAGCGGGTATTTTAGATGAGGATATGCAACCTAAAAAGGCCTTCTTTACATTAAAAAAATTGATAAAAAATACGTGGTCAACAAAACTTAAAACAGAATTTAACCCCAGCGAAGAACTTACTTTTTCTGGGTTTTACGGAAAATACAAGGGCACTATTAGCATTGGTGATAAAACCTACAAGATTGATTTTTTACATGCAAAAGGGAATACGGAGCCGGTGGTGTTGGATTTGAGCAGTCAATAAGTGCTAGCGCATATTTGAATACTTAAATTGATTCTCAAGGGGTACACCAAATAAATCAACCAATTCTCCTATATTTTTATTGAAGAAGCGCGTATTGGGCGGTATGCTCAATTTTTCCCAATAAGTAGGGTCATAAGCAGTTGTATACTGCGTCATATCTTTGTTGTGCAATGCCTCTCCGACATTAAAAAGGGCTTTGTTTTCTTCAATATCCAAGACATATACTTCGTGCCTATAAGCTATGGGAATGTATTTAGGGACTGTTTGACCGCTACTCCTCATAGCTCTTTTAACATTTTCGGATGGGGCTGCAGCACCTTTCCACTCTCTCTG
>JAQWKF010000048.1 GCA_029247985.1 Flavobacteriaceae bacterium | reverse complement strand
TGATGTGTTTGGCAGCCATTACGATTTGTTCTGGTACAGGACGGGATTTAGGGATTCGTCATTGTACATTTTCATTTGCTTGTATACTTTCATGTATTTCTTGCCAGCTGCCATGTCAGCGAGAAGTTGGTCTATGGCGGTGGATAAATCCGTTTTTTGCTCCATTAAAACCGCAAGTTTTTTTGCACATGCAGCACGGTGTTCGTCAGAGGCAGTAGCGCGATTGGCTTCCTCTTGCATGTGATAAATTTTAAGTGCTAAAATAGACAAGCGGTCTATGGCCCAAGCCGGACTTTCGGTATTGATGGTCGCACCATCTAGATGCTTTACCGAACTAAATTCTTGCAAAAAATAACTGTCGATATATTCTACCATATCGGTGCGGTCTTGATTTGAAGCGTCAATTTTACGTTTCAGTTCTAAGGCCGCAATGGGGTCTATACTAGGCTCGCGAATGAGGTCTTCATAGTGCCACTGAACAGTATCAATCCAGTTTTTGCGGTATAATAGATGATCAAGACTTTTAGGCTCGAAAAGGTTTTCAAAGGGCTGATCAACACGGTCTAAAACGTGGTACCTCGAAATACATGTTTCAAAAATTTGAAAAGCATGAGCAGAATTCATAGCAGAAATTTTTTTCAAAGATAGCGCAAAATCTAAAAGCTGTCTTGTATTTGCATTGTGCCAACTTTAGGTGTATTTTTGCAAGGTAAAATCAAGATTATGAAAGCCATTTTTGAAGCAATTGCCTTCCTTTTTGAAGAAATCCTTTTTATTCCCTTAAATATGCTCCGTGAGTTAGGGGCTAGCAATTGGTTTGCTGCCAATGCCTTCAATTGGTTGTTCTTGATGATTGGTTTCGCAGGCTTGTTCTATTGGCTACGTCAGTTGAAGAAATTTAACGACAACAACGAGGAGGACTTTGACTCTACGTCTCACTCGTTTCTATAAATCGAAACCTAAATCTTTTCGGAAATACATTCCATCAAACGAAATGTTTGCTAGGTTGCTATATGCTTCAGTGAGTGCCTCTTGTACATCTGCACCAAACCCTGTTGATGCCAACACCCTTCCGCCATTGGTTACTATTTGATCATCAACTTTAGTAGTTCCCGCTTGAAAAATCAGCCCATCTCCAGTTAATCCCGATATGGCCTTTCCTTTTTCGTAGGCTTCTGGATATCCACCCGCAACACCTACTACGGTTGCTGCAGCTTGTGAGCTGATGTGAAGGGTTACTTCGTGTAAACGCTTTTCGCCGGTAGCCAACAACAATTCTGCCATATCATTTTGGATGCGCGGCAAGACCACTTGGGTTTCGGGATCACCCATGCGTACATTGTATTCAATCACAAAGGGATCGTCCCCAACGCGGATAAGACCAATAAACACAAACCCAATAAAATCAAGTTTGTCTTTTTTAAGCCCTTTCATAGTTGGGGTTATGATACGGTCGTGAATTTTTTGTTTGAAAACAGGGTCATTAAAGGGAACAGGTGACACAGCGCCCATACCACCTGTGTTTAGTCCTGTATCGCCCTCACCTATGCGTTTGTAGTCTTTGGCAAAGGGAAAGGTAACATGGTTTTCACCATCTGTAAGCACAAAACAAGAAAGCTCAATACCGTCTAGAAAACCTTCAATTACTACTTGTTCGCTAGCTGCACCAAACTTTTTGTTGGCAAGCATATCGGTGAGTGCCGCTTTGGCTTCATCTAGCTCATGTATGATCAGCACGCCTTTTCCTGCGGCAAGACCATCGGCCTTTAGTACATAGGGAGCAGGAATGGTTTCCAAATAAGTCAATCCTTCTGAAAGATTAGCAGCATTAAATTGTTTGTAGGGCGCAGTAGGGATGTTGTGTCGCTCCATAAAAGCTTTGGCATATGCCTTACTGCCTTCGAGTTTTGCAGCTTCTTCTTTTGGACCAATTACAGGGATATGGCTTAGTGTAGGATGATTAGCAATATGGTCGTGAATACCTGCGACTAGCGGCGCCTCGGGCCCCACTAAAATAAGGTCAATGGCATGGCTGCTAACAGCTTTTGCTACGGCTTCAAGGTCTGTGGGATTGATGTCAATGTTGGTGCCCAGTTGCGCAGTGCCCGCATTTCCAGGGGCAATAAATAATTTGGGTTGAAGTACGCTTTGGGAAAGCTTCCAACAAAAGGTGTGCTCTCTTCCGCCATTGCCAAGGATAAGAATATTCATCTAAAGGTTTTGGCAAAAATAGAAAAATGAAGGGGATTAAGAGGCGTATTTACGCTTTGAAGTATATATGCTGGTCAAAATTCTAAATCACATACAAATACACCATAAAGAAATGGCAGCTTGCACCGCCCAATACAAATAGGTGCCATATAAAATGGTTGTAGGGAATTTTTTCGACAGCATAGAACAGTACGCCAACCGTGTAGGCCACTCCTCCGCTAATCAGTAAGGCCAAGGCCTTGGCATCTAGCGCCGTAGTTAGCTCGCCATAAGGTATAATGGCCAGCCAGCCCATAGCCAGGTATAAAAAGGTAGAAAAACGTTCAAAGCGTCCTGTAAAAAAAAGCTTTAAAATGAATCCAAAGGCAGCGATGCCCCAAACTACCCAAAACAGTATCCATCCCAAGCTATTTGGAATCGCAATCAAGAGCACAGGGGTGTATGTACCCGCAATAAGTAAGTAGATGCTGATGTGATCGGCAACCCGAAAGTAGTGCTTCCGTTTGCTTGCCGTTATGGCGTGATAGCAAGTTGACGCTAAGAATAATAAGATGATTGATAACCCATAAACAATAACACTAAATAGCCCATAAGGATTGGTTTGATCGACGCCCAAAAGCATGAAAACCAATGCGACTACTCCCAAGCCTACGCCCAAACCATGCGACCACGCATTGAGTTTTTCTTCTATTGGCATATTAGGCGTTTTTTATTTGTTGAAGGCAATTTCCACCATAACCTCATTGCGGCGATTATAGAATTTGTAAGGGCTATCATAGCCCAAATATTCAATAGCCCCTTTTACTTCAATGCTGTTGTCTTCAAGGGTTTTCATAAGGCGTTTTGTGTGTATGGCTTCTTTGCTTGTATTCGTGTATCCACCATAACGTATAGCAGCTACATAACGAGGTTCGGTTATGCGTAGTGACACATTTTCACCCATGGGTTCAGGAGCTCCTTTTTGATGCACATCAAGCGGCATTACGAAAGCCATTTCGGATTTGTCTTTATTCATATACACGGGTGCCGTCATGGCAATTTTTTCTTCAGCCTGGTTGCTCCCCGAAATATAGCGGAACAACTTGCCAAAGTTATTACCGCCACTCGTTTGAACTAGTGTTGCGCTTGGATAAAATCGAATTTCAACACTGTCAATGGCTTTGATTACTTCGTAGGGTTGTATTTCGGTGTCTTGTGCCACAGTTATAGAATTAACACTCAATATAACTGAAATAAGCATAATAACGCTCTTTTTCATAATGTCTATTTTCCTTTTTTAATATCGCGCTGTACATCTCTGCTAACAACGCTTAAATATTTTTTACGTTTTTTATCTGAAACAAAGGGGACTGACCAAAATTGTTTGGTTTTGGTAAACAGCGCAAGTTTCCACCCAAACACAAACGAATAAACACCCATTACTAGGCGTAATTTTACCGAGTTGAGGTATAGGGTTTTTACAGGCAGCGCTGGTGCGCCATGCGTTACATAAGTACGTACTTTTTTGTCACTCAAAAACGATTTTGGATAGGCGTATAATTTTGTGACATTGACAAACTGATAGGCAAAGCCAGGGGTTAGTACCTCATCAAAAAAGATTTCCATTCGAGGGGTAAGTCTGAACCACCATACTGGGGAAACAAAATAAATACGATCAGACCAAGTAACCAATTCTTTATACCTGCCAATTACGGTATCTCTTGGACGGGTAAAGCTGTCGCGGTATAAGTCGATGATTTCGATATCCTCGTCCGCTTTTTCTAAGCTATCAACGATGGTTTTAAAGATCCCATTATAGCAAAAGGAGGATTGGTCCGGGTGACCAACAATAACCAGATTTTTCATAAGCAATTTTCACAAAGGTACCAATTTTGTAATTGCTCAGTTATTGAAATAAAGGAGTTTAAAATTGGGAATGATTTTAGTACATTTACAATGCTATGAAATTAAACTTGTCCGCTGCCGGTATTACATTTACGCAACACATACCCAAGCATCAAACGCCTTTCGAACGTCTTTT
>JAQWKF010000096.1 GCA_029247985.1 Flavobacteriaceae bacterium | reverse complement strand
CACGGCGTCATTAAAATCAGGAATCATATTCCCCAACGGACAACCACTGTGACAAAACGGAACACCACAGTCCATGCAGCGTGCGCCTTGTTCTTGTAGTGTTTCTTCACTAGGAGTTACCGTAAACTCTTTGTAATTCTTTACGCGGTCTTGAACAGCTACATTTTGTTCGTTTACGCGCTCGTGCTCCATAAATCCTCTTAACTTTCCCATAATTATGCTTTTTGTTCTTGCGCCATGCGTTCAAGAGCTGCTTTATAATCGGTAGGCATTACCTTAATAAAGTGCTTCTGTGTTGTTTTCCAATTTTTCAATAAGTCAGTCCCTAGTGGGCTTCCCGTATACTTGACGTGATTTTGAATTAAGTTTTGGACGTGGGCGATATCTTTATCGGTCAAGTCTTCTAATCCAATCATTTCCATGTTGAAGTTGCGGTCATCAAAAATGCCGTCTTCAGCATAAATATAAGCGATTCCACCACTCATACCTGCAGCAAAGTTACGTCCTATCTTTCCTAAGATAACAGCTTCACCACCAGTCATGTATTCGCAACCGTGGTCGCCTATACCTTCAACTACAGCCGTAGATCCTGAATTTCTTACACAGAAACGCTCTCCAGCAATTCCGTTGATGTACGCCTCACCAGCTGTAGCTCCATAAAGCGCTACGTTTCCAATAATGATATTTTCTTCTGGCTTAAAGGTGGCAGTTTCAGGTACTTTGGCTACCAGCCTTGCGCCAGACAATCCTTTGCCAAAATAGTCATTGGCATTTCCAGTCACTTCCATATGAAGTCCTTTGGTTGCAAAACAACCAAAACTCTGACCCGCAGCACCAGTAAATAATAAGTTTAGCGTGTCTGCTGGAAGTCCATCGCGTCCGTGTGCTTTTGAAATTTCATTACTCAACAGGGCACCTACACTACGATCTGTATTCTTAATGGCAAACGATAGGGTTTGTGCTTCTTTTTTGATGATGGCTTTCTGCGCCTTTGAAACAATATCCACGTCAAGTACATTGTCAAGGCCGTGATCTTGTTTGCTTACGTTGCGAACGGGCACGTTATCGCCAACTTCAGGCTTATATAAGATAGCCGATAAATCAATCCCTTGTGCTTTATAATGGTCAATGGCCGTATTCATATTGAGCTTTTGGCTTTGCCCAACCATTTCATCAATAGATCTAAACCCTAATTCTGCCATGATAGCGCGCAACTCTTCTGCAACAAAGTGCATAAAGTTAATGACATGCTCAGGCTTTCCTTTAAAGTTTTTACGAAGTTCAGGATCTTGGGTAGCGATACCTACCGGACAGGTGTTCAGGTGACATGCACGCATCATAATACATCCAGAGGCCACTAGTGGAGCTGTGGAGAATCCAAATTCTTCTGCACCCAGCAAGCAAGCCACGGCTACGTCTCGTCCTGTTTTCATTTGTCCGTCACATTCCATCACGATTCGACCACGAAGGTCGTTCATCACTAGGGTTTGTTGTGCCTCAGCAATTCCCAACTCCCAAGGCAATCCAGCGTGTTTGAGCGATGTGAGTGGCGATGCACCCGTTCCGCCATCAAATCCAGATATCAATACCACATCTGCTTTTGCTTTTGCAACACCAGCCGCAATGGTACCAACCCCTACCTCAGAAACCAGCTTCACATTGATGCGGGCCTCTCTGTTTGCGTTTTTAAGGTCATAAATCAATTGCGCTAAATCCTCAATAGAATATATATCGTGGTGAGGTGGTGGAGAAATCAAACCAACATAGGGCGTTGAATTTCGCACCGATGCAATGTAGGGATTTACTTTTGGCCCAGGCAACTGCCCGCCTTCTCCAGGCTTGGCGCCTTGCGCCATTTTAATTTGAATTTCACGGGCGTTGGTCAAGTAGTGCGAAGAGACGCCAAATCGCCCAGAGGCAACTTGTTTAATGGCAGAATTACGCCATTCCCCATCTTCATCACGTGTAAAGCGTCTTGGGTCTTCACCGCCTTCTCCCGAATTGCTTTTTCCGCCAATGCGGTTCATGGCCTTGGCCAAGTTTTCGTGTGCTTCTTCACTTATAGAACCCAAAGACATGGCGCCTGTTTTAAAGCGCTTCACGATTTTCGTCCAGGGTTCTACTTCCTCAATTGGGATAGGATCCAAATCGGTAAATTCAAACATACCTCGCAACGTCATCAATTGCTTGGTTTGGTCGTTAACAAGTTTGGAATATTCCTCAAAGGTGTCATAGCTTCCTTTGCTTGTGGCTAGCTGTAGTTTAGCAATACTGGCAGGGTTAAGCATGTGAGCTTCCCCATTACGTCGCCAGCGATAGCTACCGCCAATTTCTAGATCAATTCCTTCTCCTGCCGCCTTTTCGCCAAAAGCAAATTCGTGACGTTTGGCAATTTCTTGCTCCACTTCTTTTAGTCCAATTCCCTCAATGCGCGTAGCCGTATTGCAGAAATAGGTATCAACAAACTTTTTACTTAGGCCTAGGGCTTCAAAAATTTGTGCGCCTCTATACGAATGAAGGGTTGAAATACCAATTTTATTCATGATTTTGACAAGACCTTTTGCAATGGCTTTGTTAAAATTAGCAATGGCATTTTCAGCAGATAGTCCTTTGATAGCCCCTTTTTCTACTTGGTAATCAATGATTTCATTAACCATGTATGGGTTGATGGCGCTGGCGCCATAACCAAACAAGGAGGCAAAATGATGTGGTTCACGTGGCTCGGCAGATTCGATGATGATCCCAAACTTAGATCGCAAGCTGTGTTTCATCATGCCGTGGTGCACAAATGCGCAGGCGAGTAGCATGGGCATGGGTGCCATATCTTTGTTAATTCCACGATCGGAGAGTATGATGATGTTTGCGCCATCCTCGACTTCTTTTTTTACTTGTTTTAGTACGTCTTCGAGTGCGCGTTCAAGCCCGTTATTACCTTCATTGGCCTTGTACAATGCATTGACCGATTTAGACTTAAAGTCATCATGCTCAATAAACTTGATTTTATCAAGGTCTTCGTTAGAGATGATGGGGTTTTGAATGTTCAGTTTTTTTGCGTGAGCAGGGATAACATCAAAAATATTAGCATCACTTCCTACAGACATGGAGGTGTCTGTTACAATTTCTTCACGAATTCCATCTAGTGGTGGATTCGTAACCTGAGCAAAAAGCTGTTTGAAGTAGTTATAGAGTAATTGTGGCTTGTGCGATAACACGGCAAGTGGCGTATCTGTTCCCATTGAACCAATGGCCTCTTTACCCAAGGTGCTCATGGGCGTAATTAGTGTTTTGATATCTTCCTCTGTATACCCAAAGGCTTGCAGTCTTTTAATAAAAGGCTCAGCTTCAACTGGCGTTTTGTTTCCTGTGTAGGGAACCTCTTTAAGTGGAAGCAAGTTTTCTTTGAGCCAGTCTCCGTATGGGTGTTTGGCAGAAATTTTTTCTTTAACCTCGCGGTCTTCTATAATGCGCCCTTCTTCCATGTCCACCAAAAACATTCTTCCAGGCTCTAAACGTCCGTGAAGTGAGACATTTGCAGGATCGATGTCGATAACCCCTGTTTCAGAAGACATGACAACATAACCGTCTTTGGTTACCGTGTATCTTGATGGGCGCAATCCGTTTCGGTCTAGTAATGCACCAATGAATTTTCCATCAGTAAATGGTACACTCGCAGGTCCGTCCCACGGCTCCATAATACATGCATTGTAGGCGTAAAAATCTTTTTTGGCAGAATCCATAGACTGGTGCTTTTCCCATGCTTCGGGAACGAGCATCATCATCACTTCTGGTAGTGAGCGGCCAGAATGTAATAATAATTCAACTACCATATCCATAGAGGAGGAATCAGACTTTCCAGGAAGTACAATAGGGGTAATGTGCGCCATATCGTCTCCAAAAAATTCGTTTGCAAAGAGTTCTTCACGCGCCTTCATACGGATAACATTCCCTCGATAGGTGTTTATTTCGCCGTTGTGGCACATATAGCGGAATGGTTGTGCTAAATCCCAAGTAGGGAATGTATTGGTAGAAAAACGCTGGTGCACAAGCGCCAAACGTGTTACCACACGCGGATCTTTAAGGTCTAGGTAAAAGCCTTCAATGTCTTCGGGCATTAACAATCCTTTGTAAATAACCGTTCTTGTTGAGAAACTAGGAAGATAAAAGTAAGAGCTTTGCGACATCTTGCTGCCAAAAATGCGGTGTTCTGCACGCTTTCTTGCAATAAAGGCTTTGGTGTTGAGTTGGTCTTCTGTGAGTTTTCCTGTTGCGTCTTCAACAAAAACTTGCTTGATATTTGGTAATGTTTGTGCTGCAATACGCCCAACCACATCATAGTTTGTGGGTACGTCTCGCCATCCGATAACAGCTAAATTTTGACGTGCCAACTCTTCTTCAAATACCTCAATACAATGCGTGCGTTGGTTCATTTTTTGAGGAAGGAAAACCATACCCAGCGCATATTTTTTTGGCTCAGGGAGTTCAAACGCTAACACATCACTTAGAAAGTCGTGTGGTATATCTATGAGTATTCCTGCTCCGTCACCCGTTTTACCATCTGCACTTACAGCGCCACGGTGTTCAAGCTTGACCAAAATATCTAGCGCTTTGTGGATGATATCGTTGGTTCTTTCGCCCTTAAGACTGCAAATAAAACCAGCACCACAATTGTCGTGCTCGTTTTCTGGATGGTATAAACCTTGTGGGTTGGGTAACATAAATCAATTTTTCTCAAATATAACGGCTACGTATAGTTTTTATAAAAGACATGGTAGTCTAATGACACCCCAATATTACTTTCATAAAATTTTACTTAAAAATTGTGAAATCACAAAAATAGACAGTCTAAAATTAGTATTAATGGAATATAAAATACTGTTTGAAATCACCCCCCATTTTTATAGGGTTATATTTACAATAACTTAAAATTTTGACACACATACCCCTTTATTCTGTAGGTTCAAATGTATAAATTTATCATTTTTATTCATAATAGTTCATTTACGCTTATGTGAATTGCTCTTTTTATTGTTTTTTTTTGGCCATTTACATTGCTATATTTGTTTTTGACTTAATACCAAACAAACCTTTATGGAAACCCTCATATTATTCGTGTTTTTTATGGGCTATTTAGCCATTACCCTTGAGCATAACTTGAAGATTGACAAACTGATACCAGCACTTGCCATGATGGCTATTTTGTGGGCAATTATTTCTTTGACTCATATGCCTGTTTTTGATATAGATACCATTTCTAGGAGTTTACACGAAACACATATTGAAGAAATTTTACTGCATCATCTAGGAAAGACAGCTGAAATCCTGGTTTTTTTACTCGGTGCTATGACCATAGTAGAAATCATTGACTATTTTGACGGTTTTACCACCATAAAGGGTTTTATTCGGACAAATGTAAAAGTCAAACTACTCTGGATATTTTCCATATTAGCTTTTATTCTATCTGCCATAATTGACAACCTTACTGCAACAATTGTTTTAATAACCATATTGCAAAAAGTGATTCAAGATCGCAACACACGTCTCTGGTTTGCCGGGCTTATCATTGTTGCTGCAAATGCGGGTGGCGCTTGGTCTCCCATTGGTGATGTAACCACAACCATGCTTTGGATTGGTAAAAAAGTAAGTACACCAGAACTGATCAAATACCTATTTATTCCATCAGTGATATGTATGGTAGTGCCAACGCTAATTGCCAGCAGATATAAGGTTTTTCAAGGAAGTATTGAAAATAAAGAAACAGAGGAGGTAAAAAAATCACCTTTTGGCTCAAGGATGCTTTATTTAGGTCTGGGGTCTATTTTGTTTGTTCCATTTTTTAAGCAGATTACACACCTACCCCCTTATGTAGGCATGATGTTATCTTTGGCTGTAGTTGCCGCTTTTGCCGAGTTGTACAGTAGTACCAAATTTTCACTTTCAAACATTGACAAAACCGATGATGATCACGCCATTCACAGTCCTGTTCATGCAGCTTTGACAAAAATTGAACTACCAAGTATCTTATTTTTCCTAGGAATACTGATGGCCGTGGGCGCCTTAGAATCGTTAGGTCTTTTATTTAATTTTGCTGGCGAACTCACGCAAGCCATTCCAAATATGGATATTGTCGTTTCGCTTTTTGGTGCAATATCTGCCGTAATAGACAATGTACCACTTGTGGCTGCAAGTATGGAAATCTTTTTGAAGTACCAGAAAAAATTGATTTTTTCCATTCCCATGGCAACAACACCAGCTGCTGATCCAAACACCAACATACTCCCGCCAGTTCCAGCAGCAAAAGCAATGGCATGCCATATTGGATCATCTGGGCCTTGGGAAAACATTCCCATACTTGCAGCCACAAGTGGTACATTGTCTATTACGGCAGATATTGCACCAAAAAGCGAAACGACAATATCCATATTTGGAATGG